>NZ_KB291236.1:7309-23827 GCF_000318255.2 Capnocytophaga sp. oral taxon 380 str. F0488 | reverse complement strand
CTAAGATAGAGATAAAAAGAAGGTTATTAGTGGATTTTAACATTGCCAAAGGTTTGAAATTTTGACAATGTTCATACAAACAACGGTGCGAGTGATACGGGCAGATAATGGAACAATGAAAGAGAATAGGTTTTGTGAAGTAATATAAGTGTTGGAATATAGGGAGTGGTTTGTAAATGACTAATATATAATGTGTAACAGAAAAGAGAGAGACTCTATTGCAATAGGAAAATGATGGATTTATTCTTGGAAATAAATTATAGTACCAAGCTATGTGCTTTGCTTTATACATATTAATATAACCCTTCTATTTTATTATTATGCGCTTTATTTATTATTCTAAATAAATTAATAGGCCATTATTAATTAAAAGTTTTATTATTGTAGTTTTTATGCTATGTAGAATTTGTAAAATAAAATATTTTAAATTATTCTTTATGATAGATTTTTGAATGAAATAGAAAATAAAAAGATTGTTTATAGTTATTTTTTCGAAATAATACGAAAATTCAATGCTTTCTGTTTAATTTAAATATATATGTAAATCAGTTTTTTATATCTAAAATCAGTATTTCATAAAATTTATATATAAAAAAACTTTATTAAATATTTGGTCATATCATTTTTTATTTGTTATTTTGCCCCGTCGATTAAAGAAGAATAAAAACTAAATCACAATTAGAACTAAGATACTATTTTAATAATGGATTTTAAACAATTAGAAAAACAATATCGCGATGAATTGTTACAAAACGTGATCCCGTTTTGGTTAGAGAAATCGCAAGACAAAGAATATGGTGGTTATTTTACTTGTCTTGACCGCCAAGGAAATGTATTTGATACCGATAAGTTTATTTGGTTACAAGGGCGTGAAGTATGGCTCTTTGCAATGCTTTATAACCGTGTAGAAAAACGACAAGAATGGTTGGATTGTGCTATACAAGGGGCAGAGTTCCTCAAGAAATACGGACACGACGGAAACCTAAACTGGTATTTTTCATTAGACCGACAAGGTAACCCTCTTGTGGAACCTTATAATATTTTCTCTTATACCTTTGCTACGATGGCTTTCGGTCAGTTGAGCATTGCCACAGGCAATCAAGAATATGCCGATATAGCCAAACGCACTTTTGATATTATCCTTTCTAAACAAGACAATCCTAAGGGGAAATGGAGCAAAGCCTACCCAGGCACTCGTTCGCTTAAAAACTTTGCCTTGCCTATGATTCTCTGTAATTTGGCATTGGAGATAGAACCCTTATTGGACGAGGCTTTCATCGAGAAAACGATGGATACTTGTATTCACGAAGTAATGGACGTATTTTTACGCCCTGAACTCGGTGGCATCGTAGTAGAAAATGTAAATGCTGATGGTTCGCTATCTGATACTTTTGAAGGTCGTCAGCTTACCCCCGGTCACGCCATTGAGGCAATGTGGTTTATAATGGACTTAGGCAAACGTCTCAATCGTCCTGAACTCATCGAAAAGGCGGTGCAAACTACTCTAAAAATGATTGACTACGGTTGGGATAAAGAGTATGGCGGTATCTACTACTTTATGGATAGAAAAGGCTGTCCGCCCCAACAATTAGAATGGGATCAGAAACTGTGGTGGGTACATATAGAAACGCTTATCTCGCTGATAAAAGGATATCAACTCACTGGTAATAAAGAGTGCTTGCAGTGGTTTGAGAAAGTGCATCATTACACTTGGGAACATTTTAAAGACCCTAAACACCGCGAATGGTGGGGGTACCTCAATCGCCAAGGCGAAGTGCTTTTAGACCTCAAAGGCGGTAAATGGAAAGGCTGTTTCCACGTACCACGTGGCTTATATCAAGTGTGGAAAACAATTGCAATGATTAATGGTTAATTGTTAATGGTTAATGATAAAAGACAAATAATGAACAGAAAAACTTTGACAAAGTCTAAGCTACTTTGCCAAAGTTTCCTGCCCGTGCGGCTCGCACCTTTGGCAAAGTCTGCACTATTCCTTTTATCTCTAATAATATTGACGGCTTGTACAGAAACCCAAAAAGAACAACCTATGAAAATTAATATTACAGAACTCGCAACCCAAGGCTTGGAAGGCAATTTGCAGAAAGGCGTTTCGGCTTCTTATGCTGCCCTGCTCAACGGTGAATTATTGGTAGCAGGAGGGTGTAACTTCCCTGATAAATTGGGTTTTGAAGGCGGAAAGAAAGTGTTTTACGATGAAATACTTCACTTCAATAAAACACAAAACCAATGGCAAACAGTGGGCAAACTTCCTGAAGCAGCGGCTTATGGGGTATCGGTAGCGATTCCTGCTGGCTATCTGTGGATAGGAGGACATACGGCTATACACTCTTTAGCCAATTGCTATAAGGTGCAGTACTCAAAAGAAAAAGGCATTACGCTTACTTCTTTCCCTTCTTTGCCTGAACCGCTCGATAACTTTGCAGGTGCGAGCATAGGTAGCAAGGTGTTTGTAGCAGGAGGTAGTGCTTCGGGAAAACCCTCTAACAAAGTGTATTATATCGATACTGCTACTGATAAAGAGTGGCATCGCTTGCCTGATTTCCCCGAAGAGCCCAGTGTACAACCTGTATTAGTAGCGATGGAACAAGAGGGTGATACACACTTATTCTTGTTAGGAGGCTTTTTCGGGGGGGATACTACCCGCGTGCCTGCCCTCTCTACTGCTGTGTGGAGGTATAGTGTGCAACAACAGCAATGGCAAAAAATAGCTACACAAGAAAGTCCTGATAAAGTGCCATTTTCGCTCACAGGAGCTACAGCTTTGGCTATTGATAACCGCTATATCGCTTGTTTTGGAGGTGTAAATGCAACACTTTTCTTAAAAACCATCACCGACCTCTATCATATAGGTCGAGATACTACCCTCACTGATGAGACACGCAAGCAGAAAAACTACGATTATATGTCGTATTATATGACACAGCCTATTGAGTACTATGGTTTCAATAAAGAGTGTTATCTGTTCGATACTCACACGCAACAGTGGTCGGTGCTCGATACACAGACTGATTTCGCTCGAGCAGGTGCTACCTTAGTAGGCTCTCCAGATGAGTTTTACCTCGTGCAAGGAGAACTAAAACCGGGTGTACGTAGTAATAAAACTTTTAAAGTTGTGGTAAAATAGCATATACTTACTTAAAGGGTGAGGCTATGCCTCAGAAATCAATCAAAAAAACAAAATCAAACAAACTTTTGTTAATCTGTTAGATTTCCCGACCGTAGGGAGGCTCTTTAACAAACCAATATAACAATTGATACTATGAAAAACAGTAAAATATACCCTTGGATAGTAGTGGCATTGCTATGGGTGGTGGCACTATTGAATTATTTAGATCGACAAATGCTCTCCACGATGCAGGAGTCGATGAAAATGGACATCAAAGAGCTTGCTGTGGGAGAAAACTTTGGTAGGCTGATGGGAGTGTTCCTTCTTATCTACGGATTGATGAGCCCTGTGGCTGGTATTATTGCCGACCGCGTGAACCGCAAGTGGATGATTGTAGGAAGCCTGTTTGTATGGTCGGCAGTAACTTATGGTATGGGTTATGCGACAACCTTTAATCAGGTGTATTGGCTGCGCGCCTTAATGGGACTCAGTGAGGCGCTTTACTTAGCTACTGCTCTTTCTATGATAGCCGATTACCATACTTCAAAAACACGTTCTTTGGCTATAGGTATTCATATGTCGGGACTCTATGCAGGACAAGCCTTAGGAGGCTTTGGAGCTACTATTGCCTCTAACTATACTTGGCATACTGTGTTTCACTGGTTTGGTATGGTAGGGATAGTGTATGCTTTCTTCTTGGTATTTACTCTCTTTGACATAGAGCGCAAACCACAAGCAACTACACAAGCAACGCCAGCACCGAAAAACTCATTGTTGTCGTCGCTTGCTCTTGTGTTTGGCACTTTCTCTTTCTGGATACTCTTGTTCTACTTTATGGCATCGAGCTTTCCAGGCTGGGGAACTAAGAACTGGTTGCCTACGCTCTTTGCTACTAACTTAAATGTACCAATGGCTACTGCAGGCCCCATAGCAACAATTTCTATCGCTATATCTTCTTTCTTAGGAGTGCTCATAGGAGGTACATTGTCCGACCGCTGGGTACAGACAAATATCAAAGCGCGCATCTACACTAGTACTATTGGTTTAGGACTTACCATTCCTGCCTTGATACTCATAGGCTTTGGAGAGTCGTATGTAGCAATGATAGGGGCAACTTTGCTTTTTGGTATTGGCTACGGAATGTTCGATACCAACAATATGCCTATCTTATGCCAAATTATTCCACAACAGCAACGCGCTACGGCTTATGGCATTATGAATATGGGAGGCGTATTTTCGGGCTATGCTGTTACCTTAATGCTCGGTACTTCTACCGATGCGGGCAACTTAGGAGCTGATTTTAGCAAACTCTCGGTGATTATCTTAATAGCCATTGTACTGATGTTGTTATTCTTAAAACCTAAGAGAGAATTGTGTGGAGAATAATAATCCCCAACTCCTCCCAAGGAGGAGCTAATTGAAATAGAATTATTAATAAACACTCTCCTTATTATTGCTTTTGAGGTTCCCCTTCCCCTTCCTTTTAGGGAGGGGAAGAAAGGAGAGGGAGAGGAATAAATAACTAAATAAAATGACATTTGAAAAAATTAATGGGCTGATAGTAGCGCCCTTTACACCTTTTGACAAGAAAGGAGAAGTAAATTTAGACCCTATTGATAAATATGCAAAACTCTTGCAAAAAAATGGATTGATAGGCGTATTTATCAACGGTTCGTCAGGAGAAGGCTATATGATGACGGTTGAAGAACGTATGAAGATAGCCGAAAAATGGGTATCAGTAGCTCCCAAAGGCTTCAAAGTGATTGTACACTGTGGGGCTACCTGCATAAAAGATAGCCATAGAATGGCACAGCACGCCCAAGAAATTGGAGCTTTCGGTATAGGGGCAATGGCTTCACCTTTCCCCAAAGCGGGTAGGGTAGAGGAGCTGGTGAAATACTGCGAGGAAATAGCTTGTGGAGCGCCTAATCTGCCTTTCTATTTTTACCATATCCCTGTGCTCAATGGGGTGTACCTTCCTATGTTGCCTTTCCTTAAAGCAGCTGATGGACGTATTCCTAACTTAGCGGGTATCAAATACACCTACGAACCACTTTATGAGTACAACCAATGTATGTTGTACAACAATGGTAAATACGATATGCTCTACGGCTTAGACGAGACTATCCTCAATGCTCTTGTAATGGGGGGTGCTCGTGGTGGTATTAGCGGTACTGGTAGTTATATAGGCAAGGTATTGGTAGGTATCATAGATGAATACCACAAGGGCAATATTACCAAAGCTGCTGAGTTGCAAAACTACGCCCAAGACGTGATAAATGTAATTGCTAAATATCGTGGCAACATAGTGTGCGGCAAGCGTATAATGAAGTTGCTTGGTTTAGACTTAGGTATCAACCGTACGCCTTTCCAAAACATTACTGATGAAGAGGAAGCAGTCATTAAGAAAGAATTGGAAAGCATTGATTTCTTTAACAAATGTAACCAAATGTAGTATATATAAAATGTAATTAACCTACCACCCCATTGTATTTATAAAATCAATCAGTAAAAATTTAAAGTAATGAAGCAAAAGTATTTATTTAATGTATTCTTCTTGTTGTTCTTTACCACAATAGGTTGGGCACAAGAGATAATGGTGAAAGGGACGGTTTCTTCTGATGAAATGCCGTTGCCAGGTGCTGCTGTAGTTGTGAAAGGTACCACACACGGTACCCAGACCGACTTTGAAGGGAACTATACCCTCACTGCAAAGGAGGGAGATATTCTTGTATTTAGCTTTGTAGGGTATACTACCCAAGAGAGAAGAGTAACAGGTAATCGCCCTATTAATGTGTCGTTAAAGGAAGAAGCGAATGTATTGGAAGAAGTAGTGCTTACTGCTTATGGAGGTACACAAAAGAAAGCAAAAGTAACGAGTTCTATTGCTTCAGTGAAAACAGAAGTATTATCAACCGGTTCTTTTTCTAACCCTGCTCAAGCTCTTTCAGGAGCAGTGGCCGGACTCAGGGTAGCACAGACTTCAGGAAGTCCAGGAGCAGCTCCTACCTTAGTACTTCGTGGAGGTACTAATCTTGATGGTTCAGGCTCACCCCTTATTATCATAGATGGACAAATCAGAGGGGGATTGAATGACATCAACCCCGATGATATTGAATCAATGGATATATTAAAAGATGCTGGTGCTACTGCTATTTATGGAGCAAGAGCTAGCAATGGGGTAGTATTGGTAACTACTAAAAAAGGTAGATTAGGTGTTTCGTCACTGAATGTAAAATTGAAGCACGGATTTGCTTATATGAATAACCAAGTGGAGTTTCTTAATGCACGTGATTATCTTTATTGGCAACGTACAGCGGTACGTAATAGTGCCCGTGTATGGCAAAATGCTTCAGGTGATTGGAAAGGATTTACTAACGAAGCGAGTTTAAGTGGTGCACAACCTTACGGTACTGGTAATATACACTTCAAAAGTATGACCGATGATACGGTATTAAATCCTAATGAAAGTGCTAATTCATATTGGTCTACTATGTTCTCAGAAAGCCTTTCGCCTTCTCAAAAACAAAAACTTCTTTCAGAAGGATGGCAAACGATGACTGACCCTATTACAGGTAAAGAGCTTATTTTCTATGATTTTGATTTCAAAAAGGCAGCTTTCCGTCCTTTTGCTCTTACTAGAGACTATTCGTTATCAATGACAGGAGGTAATGACAAAGGAAAATATTATGCTGGTTTGGGCTATTATAACCAAGAAGGTTTGCCTATCAAGAGTTGGTATAAGCGACTCACTGGTACTTTGAACGCTGAGTATAAGTTAAAACCTTGGCTTACTTCTACCAGCAACTTCTCAATAGCCTATGCTACTTGGTATAAAAATGTGAATACTTCTGCAGATGATGCCTATTTTGGACGTATGCTTTCAGCTCCCCCTACTCAAAAAGAAAAAGTAAATGGGCAGATAGTAATGGGACGTGGAGGAGGTGACGGTAACCCACGTTTTTATGAAAATATATTTCTCCGTGATAATAATACCAATAAAATTAATTTTGGACAAAGTCTTAGAGCTGATTTGTACAAAGGACTTTCATTAACAGTGAGTGGACAAGTGATGTTTGATGAAGAATATTATGAAAGTTTTAATAAAGACCACCAAACCTCACCAGGTAAAGCAGCTAACAACTGGAGTAGAACTAGAAGTACTTCAGCCAGCTTTGGAAGAACTATACGCCAAACTTATAATAGTATCTTAAACTACAAGTTTGACATAAAATCTCATCACTTTGATGCTATGGCAGGTTATGAGTACTACGACAGCTATACACGCGGGCTTAGTGCTTCAGGCTCAGAAGCACCTACTGATGAATTCCAAGACTTAGGTTTGACTTCTAATAAAGAAGGTAAACGTGGGATAGATTCATATCATTATGGCAATAGAATCAAATCATATTTTGGACGTTTAAACTATGATTATGCTGATAAATATTTGTTTTCATTTACTATTCGCCGTGATGGATATTCTCGATTGATTAATAATCGTTGGGGTAACTTCCCAGCAGCTTCTCTGGGTTGGATTATCACCCGTGAAGAGTTTATCCCTGACAATATAAAACGAGTACTTTCGTTTGCAAAACTCAGAACCAGTTTTGGTTTGAATGGTAATGTGCCAGATAAATTTATAGGTGATTATACCTTACAAGGTTCTTATGGCACTAATAAGTACAATGGGGCAGTAGGCTATGTCATAGGTACTTTTCCTAATAAAGGACTTCGTTGGGAGAAAACGCGTACCTTTGAAGTTGGATTAGATTTAGGTTTTATCCAAAACCGTATCAATGCTAATTTTACATTGTACGATCGTTTGACAAGTGATAAGATACAGTCAATGACACTTCCACACTCATCAGGAGCTTCTGCTATCAATACTAATAATGGGTCTTTCAGAAACAGAGGAGTAGAGATAGAAACCAACTTCCGAATTATTGATAAGAATGATTTGCATTGGAGTTTAGCAGTAAATGCTGCTTATAACAAAAATACAGTAGTAAAACTGCCTTATAACGGTTACCCTAATAACAGGCAAGATGCTATTGAGGTCTATAATCCTACCACAGGTGAAAAAGAATGGGTAGGAGGTTATCAAGAAGGACAAGAGCCTGGTGATATGTATGCTCACGAAGCGTTAGGTATATACCAAAATGAAGAACAAGTAAGACGCTTGGCTGATAATTTGGTTGATGAAACCGGATCTAAAAAACTATACGGACCTGCCGCTTGGGCAAGACTAAGCGATGCTGAAAAAGAAAAAGGACTTCCTATCCAGCCTGGAGATGTAATTTGGAGAGATGTGAATGGAGATGGTAAAATTGATAATTATGATTTAGTGAAAGCTGGTAATATTTACCCTAAATGGACAGGAGGTATCAATACTACCTTAAGTTATAAAAATATCCGATTCTCTGCCCGTATGGACTATGCGCTCAACTTCAAACAGCGAATCTCAATAGGCAACTCATTGCCTTGGTACTTAGGTAATATGCAAGGTACTTTTAACACTGTTAAACAGGTAAATGATACTTGGACTCCGGATAATCCTACTGCTAAATATCCTAAATATTATTGGGCTGACCAGCTTGGTAAACGTAATTACTACCGTAGTTCAACAATGTTTATTTATGAAGGAAGTTACTTAGCCTTCCGTGAGATAGCTCTTAGCTATAATTTCCAAAAAGATATAGTTAGTAAAATGGGACTTGATAATTTAGAACTATCTTTGATAGGTCAGAACTTAGGTTACCTTACTAAAGCTGAAACTTATTCTCCTGAGGCTTTAGGGCAATCAAATTCAGGCTATCCATTGCCAAGGACTATTATCTTAGGATTGAATTTAACCTTTTAAAAAATGCAACATATGAAAGTTTTAAAATATACAACAATTATCGCAGGGCTATTGCTTACAGTCTCTTGTAATGATTTAGACCTTGTTCCAAAGGACTATAATGGTAGTGGTAACTTCTGGAAAAATGAAGCTCAAGTAGTAGGAGCTATCGAGGGAGTGCATAACCAATTTAGAAGCAATGATTTTAACTATTGGATAATGGGTGAAGCACGTGGAGGTACTATGGTGCCCGGTGGTACGTCATCATTAGAGCAGAATATATATTATTCCGATATAAAAATACAGAACTTTTCTGCTCAAAATCCTAACAATAGTTCTTGGTTTGACTTTTATGGAAAGATTTTTAATATTAACAATGCTATTAAAAATATTCTAGAAGCCAATTATTTAACTGAAACCAATAAGAATTATTATTTAGGGCAAATGTACGGAATGCGTGCGTGGTACTATTTTTGGCTTTACAGAACCTATGGGGGTGTACCCATTAAAACTGGAACGGAAATATTAGACAAGACGCCTAGTAGTGGTAAAGAATTATTTACGCCTCGCAGTACTCCAAAAGCTACTTTAGATTTCATAAAAACCGATATTAATAACTCTGAAAAATATTTTACAGATTCTAACAGAGTGAATAATTTTGATAGAATACATTGGTCATATTATGCTACCTTGATGCTCAAAGCCGAGATTTATCTTTGGTCAGCCAAAGTCACTACCGGTGACCAAGTTCCTTCTGCATCTGATTTAGACACTGCAAAAGAAGCATTAGACAAGGTAGCTAGTTCAGGTAAATTTAGCCTTTTGCCTAACTATGCTGATGTATTTGCTTACAATAAAAAGCAAAATAATGAGATTATATTTGCAATGGCTTTTTTAGAAAATGAAGCAAGTACTCCGTTCAACTCATTTATGTATTACCCGCCCAATTTTATCAATAAATACGATGAAACTGGGAAAGCTTTTCCTAATAACGACCCCTTAAAGATTCAGTCAGGGTTCTTATTCAATGAGTATAAATTTGAATTGTTTCAGGCTTTTGATGCTACTGATACCCGTAGAGCTACTACATTCCTATCGTTCTACTCTAATGCAGCTAAAACACAAGGGAGAGGGATAGCTCTCATCAAATATATAGGCTTTATAAACACAGCGAACACTCGTGTTTTCTCTGATGATATACCTGTATACCGTTATGCCGATGTACTGTTGATGTATGCTGAGATAGCTAATAAGCAAGGCTCTGACCCCTCTACTTATATCAACCAAATTAGACAGAGGGCTTATGGTTCAAATTATACTTCAGCTAATGCGTATACACATACTAACTTTGCTGATGGTGAGTTAGCTATCTTGAGAGAACGTGATAAAGAGTTTGTAGCCGAATCTAAACGCTGGTTTGATGTTCGCCGTCTACAAGATGCCTCTGGTAAACCTCTTGTATTTTCAAAAGAGGCAAGTTATGGTACAGTGGCAGGCAATGTAGAGCCTATACTGAATCAAAATACAGAAGCGCATAAGCTACTTTGGCCTATCAATTCTGATATTATCAGCAGAGATACACTCGTTACTCAAACACCTGGTTACAAATAAAGATAAAGATTTTTAGCTTTATTGAAGATGAAAACGGGGTTCCTTGTAAAAGGGGCTCTGTTTTCTGTTTTACATATTTCTTTCTTCAAAAAAAGTACCTCTGCATTCAATTGTTGAATGCAGAGGTACTGTCTATTTGCAGACTCTATATTAGAGTATATAGAGTGGTTCACTATTTTAGCTTCAATTCTTCTACTATCTTTTGGATTTTGCTATCCAAAACCTTTTGAGTTGCTTCAAAAGCGTCTACACTGCTCAAAGATGTATTTACACTGAAATAAAACTTAATCTTAGGCTCTGTACCGCTGGGGCGTGCTGCTACGCGGGTACCCTTATCGGTGTGGTAGATGAGCACATTCGATTTAGGAACGTCTATATCTTCTACTTTACCAGTAAGTGGGTGGAATGCCTTAGACGATTGGTAATCGCAAATTAGCGTTACTTTTTCTCCGTTAATTTCCTTCAACGGATTTTCGCGCAAGTCTTTCATCATCTTAGCAATCTCTTCTGAGCCCGAAATACCTTTTTTCACTAAGGAAATGAGGTACTCTTTGTAGAATCCGTATTTGGTATAAGCGTGTAGCAATTCTTTGTAGAAGGAACTGCCTTTAGCTTTAGCAAATGCAGCAATCTCACAAGCCAATAGGGTCGCAGTTACGGCATCTTTATCGCGTACGAAATCACCAACCATATAACCGAAGCTTTCCTCTCCACCGCCTATGAAAGTAAGCTTAGGGGAGTCTTTTATCATCTTGGCAATCCATTTAAAGCCCGTGAGTCCTTCTTTGTATTGCACTTTGTAAGCATTAGCAATTGCGTGAACCATAGGAGTCGAAACAATAGTAGAAGCTACAAACTCATTGCCTTTAAAGCCTTTTTTGCTTTGTTGTGCCAAGAGAAAGTCGGTCATCATTACCATTGTTTGGTTACCGTTAAGTAGCACCATTTTGCCGTGAAGGTCGCGAACGGCTATACCTATACGGTCGCAATCGGGGTCGGTACCTATTACGATATCAGCTCCTATTGCGTCTGCTTTTTTGAGTGCTAACGTAAGAGCTTCGGGCTCTTCGGGGTTAGGTGATTTTACAGTTGGGAAGTTACCATCAGGTACAGCTTGTTCCTCTACAATGTGTACATTGGTAAAGCCTGCGCGTTTGAGCACATCGGGAACCATAGTGATAGACGTTCCGTGCAAAGAAGTAAATACAATTTTTAGCTTGTCTTTCTCAGGAGCATTGAAGTCTCCGTGTTTGATAGATGCTTCGGCAAAAGCATTGTCAAGTTCTTTGTCGATGTAGTGAATAAGACTCTCATCGGCGTTGAATTTGATGTCTTTGAAGTCAAGAGCTTCAATAGCTTTCATAATATCACCGTCTTCGGGTGGTACAGTTTGTCCACCGTCTTGCCAATACACTTTATAACCGTTGTATTCTGGTGGGTTGTGAGAAGCAGTAAGCACGATACCCGCTTGGCAGCCTAAGTAACGTACTGTAAACGAAAGCTCTGGGGTAGGGCGGAGGTCAGAAAAGAGGAATACTTTTATGCCATTAGCTGCAAACACATCGGCTACTATTTTGGCAAACTTCTTAGAGTTGTTGCGACAGTCGTGAGCGATAGCCACTTTAATCTCTTGGTTAGGGAAGCATTTTTTGAGGTAGTTGCTCAATCCTTGGGTGTTTTTGCCTAACGTGTATTTGTTGATTCGGTTAGTACCAATTCCCATAATGCCACGCATACCACCAGTACCGAACTCTAAGTTCTTGTGAAAGGCTTCGTTGAGCTCATCGGGATTTCCGTCGATGAGGGCTTGAACCTTGTTGCGGGTTTCTGCATCAAAAGTGTCAGAAAGCCACATTTTTGCTGTTTCAATACTTTTCATAAAATTAATTTTATATAGAGGCTGACTCTTGTTATATATTTTATCAGCGTTGTTTTTCGTTAGCAAAGGTACGAATAATTTTTTAATTAGCAAATATGTCAGTTAGCAAATTCACTAATTTGCAATTTTTTCAATTGATGCCACCATTCGTATAACATAAACTCTAATTGCTTGTTGTCTTTTCGCTCTACAAGCCGGTGTGCTTCGGGTTTTTCCATTACATAGAAAGCCAAGGTGCCTATTTCTTCTTCTGTTAGGTGATGTTCATTTTTGAGGTAGTTGCCCATCTCATTTACGATGTAATGTGCCACCCTTAGGTTCTTTTCATTGATAACTTGTTGTTTGATAATCTTTGCCTTTCCGTTTAGGTGGTTGATAATTGCATTGAAGTTAAAACTCACATTTCCTACTAGTAATTTGTAGAGGGAGAATTTGTCTATTTGAAGAATATCTGTATTAGCGTACTTCCGTTTCTCTTCCCAAGTGCGTTCTTTTGGAGTGTGTTGTAAAATACCCAAACTCTGAGCAGTAATCTTAGGCTTTTCAGTAACACTCACTTCTTCTAATGCAATAGTAATATCAGTCATTTTCAAAACAACCAATCGCTGTAAATCCACTTGTGTAAGGCTGTGGTAAAGTGTTTTCTTGCCTACATACGTAGCTTTTAAGCTCTGTCCTTTGGTAGCGTCTATCGAAAAAGACCCCTCAGCATCGGTAGTAGTATAGTGCTGGTTGTCTATGTTTTGAATATGCACCCCTTCCAAAGGCGCATTGTTGTAGAATATCTTTCCTCTGATACGCGTCATTTCTTGCCCCCTCATCAAAAGCGGACTCATCAGCAATAATATGAAAAACCATAATCTCATTACTAAATTAATTGCCTGTCTGGCTCACACTGCCTGTGCGACTCACACTGCCTGTGCGGCTCGCACCTCGCACCTCTAAATCAATTTCATCTTCTTTGCTTTCTCCATCATAAAGGCTTTGGCAGCCTCGTATTCATTAGGAATTTTCCCCTCTAAAATCGCTTCTTTTATCGCTTCTTTTAGCATTCCTACCGGTTGTGAAGGAGGTAAGTTGAACGTCTGCATTATCTCTTCACCGCTTACCGGAGGTTGGAAATTGCGAATGTGGTCTTTCTCTTCTACTTCCACTACCTTTTGGCGTACTATTTGGAAATTGTCGTGATATTTTTTGAATTTCTTAGGGTTTTTAGTAGTAATATCAGCTTCGCAGAGGGTCATTAGGTCTTCAAACTCCTCTCCAGCATCAAATACCAAACGGCGTACAGCCGAATCAGTAACAATATCATCAGCGATGATAATAGGGCGCGAACTCATCTTTACGATTTTCTGCACGTATTTCATCTTGTCGTTCAGAGGCATTCTCAAACGTTTGAAGAGGTGATATACCATCTTGCTCCCCACAAACTCGTGTCCGTGAAATGTCCAACCTATCTTCTTGTCGAAGCGTTTGGTAGGTGCTTTGCCAATGTCGTGTAAGAGCGCTGCCCAGCGTAACCAGAGGTTATCGGTGTTTTCTGATATATTATCCACCACTTCTAAGGTATGCCAAAAGTTATCTTTATGGCGTTGTCCGTCGTGTTCCTCCACCCCTTGCAAGGCGATGAGTTCTGGGAGGATATAGTGCAACAAGCCCGTTTCGTACAGCAATTTCAGTCCAATAGAAGGTTTAGGCGAAGCGAGTATCTTGTTCAGTTCCTCTACAATACGCTCGCTCGAGATGATTTTTAGCCGTTCCTTATTATCAGTAATAGCTTTTAGCGACTGCTTTTCAATCTTAAAATTCAATTGGGTAGCAAACCTGATAGCACGCATCATACGCAAAGGGTCGTCTGAATAAGTAATATCAGGGTCTAAGGGGGTACGAATGAGCTTTCGTTTTAAGTCGCCTAAGCCGTCAAAAGGGTCTATAAGCTCGCCAAAAGTATCTCTGTTCAGAGAGAAAGCCATTGCGTTGATAGTGAAATCCCTACGATTTTGGTCGTCTTGTAGCGTGCCACTCTCTACATAAGGCTTGCGTGAGTTTGCCTCATAGCTTTCACGGCGTGCCCCTACAAACTCAATATCTAAGCCATCGGCTTTAATCATTGCTGTACCAAAGTTTTTAAATATCGATACTTTAGGAGCATTAGGCAATCGCTCAGCTACTTTTTCAGCCAACGAAATACCACTACCGATTGATACTACATCGATGTCTTTGGGAAGTTTTTTCTCTAATAAATAATCGCGTACAAAGCCCCCAATCACGTAACTTTCAACCGATATCTCAGCCGAAATATCGCTTATGAGTTTAAAAATAGGATTAGAAAGCGCTTCAGTATAGTTCATTAAAATTCGTTAATTGTTTTGCGAATGGCAACCAAACGCGTTAAAAGACCTTCAAGGAGGTCGAGATGTAGCATATTTGCCCCATCACTTTTAGCGTTAGCAGGGTCAAAATGGGTTTCGATAAAAAGTCCATCAGCATTGTTCACAATAGCAGCGCGGGCAATGGTTTCAATCATATCTGGGCGACCGCCTGTTACCCCATTACTTTGGTTAGGCTGTTGTAGCGAGTGCGTAACGTCCATTACTACGGGAGCAAACTTGCGCATCGTCGGAATTCCGCGAAAATCTACTATCAAGTCTTGATAACCGAACATCGTGCCACGGTCAGTTATCAACGCTTTTTCATTGCCACTATCAAATACTTTTTGCACGGCAAATTGCATACTCTCAGGACTCATAAACTGACCTTTTTTCAGGTTCACTACCTTGCCCGTTTCGGCTGCTGCCACCACCAAATCAGTCTGGCGCACCAAGAAAGCTGGTATTTGCAGTACATCTACATATTCGGCAGCCATCGCCGCATCGCTCACCTGATGAATATCAGTAACAGTAGGAATATTAAAGGTTTGCCCTACTTTTTGGAGTATTTTTAGTGCCTTTTCATCGCCTATGCCCGTAAACGAATCTACGCGACTCCTATTGGCTTTCTTAAAACTCCCTTTAAAAATGTAGGATATATTCAGTTTATGGGTGATATTCACTATATGTTCAGCAATTTTCATCGCCATATCTTCCCCTTCTATAGCACAAGGTCCCGCTAAGAGAAAGAAATTATCTTCTTTGTTTATCATTTTGTTTAATTGTTAGTTATAATTCTTTGAAGTTAGTAGCTTTTTCGTAATTTTTTATTTATCGATGAGGTTCGTACTGTCATTTGTCATTCATCATTGACCAAATAACATCGCCCTAATATTAGTAGTAAACAAGTTTACTGCAATCGCTAAAAGTATAACTCCAAAAAGATTGTGAATTACGGTAATGCCCTGTTTGCCTAAAAACTTCTCTATTTTCTCCGAAGATTTAAGCACTACATACACAATAATCATATTAATGAGGATTGCCACTATAATATTCTCTACATAAAACTTTGCCCTGAGGGAGAGTACAGTAGTGAGAGCCCCTGCTCCTGCCACCATAGGGAAAGCCAAAGGGACAATAGAGGCAGTCTCAGGCGTAGTACCTTTGTAGAGGGTGATACCTAAAATCATCTCTAAGGCGAGAAAAAAGAGAATAAATGCCCCAGCTACAGCAAATGCCTCAACCGTTACTCCAAACAAATTGAGTAATTGCTTGCCTATAAATAAAAACAGAACAAGCAAAATACCGGCTACAATAGCTGTTTTCTCAGATTGTATACGTCCTGCTTTTTTGCGCAGATTAATAATGATAGGTACACTCCCGATAATATCAACTACCGCAAAGAGCACCATAGTAGCAGAGATAATCTCCTTTACATCGAAATTCATAATCTAAAAAATTTGTGCAAAAGTACTAAAATAATTGCGAACGATGAAAAAAAAATCTCTCAATTTGTTAATTAATTGATTTACTAATATTTCAATATAACTAAAAGCTTTATTTCACCTATATCATAATACGATAAAAACGCTTTTTTACAATTATCATAGCCTCATCTTTCCTTCATCATTTGTTCGTCATTTGTTCATTTGCCCGTGTGGCTCGCACCGTCATTTGTTCGTCATTTGTTCGT
>NZ_KB291236.1:0-7289 GCF_000318255.2 Capnocytophaga sp. oral taxon 380 str. F0488 | reverse complement strand
TCATTTGTTCGTCATTTGTTCGTCATTTGTTCGTTCATTGTTCGTTATTTCATTATCTGCTCTTGTGGCTCGCATTTTCCTTAGGCTTGATTCAGTTTCGCTCTATCTTCAAATAAGTCTTGTCTTTCAGACCGATAGTCTTTACCAATTTCTCTTTAAGGCTTGTCCCCCTTCGGGGGTTCGGGGGCTTCTCACTCGTCTTTTCTCTATCTGTCCTTGTACCTTGCACCGCTTTTTGTATGAACTTTGCCCAAGTTTCAAACTTTGGCAAAGTTGAAATCTACTAATAACCTTCTTTTTATCTATCTTTTAGCTTTAACTTAGATTTATCCATCATTCGTCTTTTATTCGTTCTAGAGCCACTGTAGACCCACTGTAGAGCCACTGTAGAGCCACTGTAGAGCAACTGTAGAGCCACTGTAGAGCCACTGTAGAGCCCCTGTAGAGCCACTGTAGAGCCACTGTAGAGACACTGTAGAGCCACTGTAGAGCCACTGTAGAGCCACTGGAGAGCCACTGTAGAGCCACTGTAGAGCCACTGTAGAGCCACTGTAGATCCACTGTAGAGCCACTGTAGAGCCACTGTAGAGCCACTGGAGAGCCACTGTAGAGCCACTGTAGACCCACTGTAGAGCCACTGTAGACCCACTGTAGACCCACTATAGACCCACTGTAGAGCCACTGTAGAGCCACTGTAGAGCAACTGTAGAGCCACTGTAGAGCCACTGTAGAGCCACTGTAGACCCACTGAAAAGCCACTTATTGTTCGATTATCCTGTAAGTTTCCTATAAACTTTGTATATTTCTCTCCTAATTTCATCATTAATTCATTTCACCCCCAAAATGCTTGTCGTGCTACGACTGCTCGTCGTGCTACAACTGTCCGTGCGGCTCGCACCTGCCCGTGTGGCTCGCACCTGTCTGTGTGGCTCGCACCTGCCTGCCTTTAATAAATAGAATACAGTAATGGTATCAAAAAATCTCAGAAAAATTTTAATATTTAGAAAATACAACGTACCTTTGTAGCGTTTTTAAAAGAAGATTATTTTAACTAATACAAACAAAATGAGTTATAGAATTGAAAAAGACACTTTGGGTGAAGTGAAAGTGCCAGCCGATAAATATTGGGGAGCACAAACAGAGCGTTCACGCAACAACTTTAAAATCGGTGCACCCGCTTCTATGCCGATTGAAATTATCCGTGGTTTTGCTTATCTTAAAAAAGCTGCCGCTTATGCAAACTTCGATTTAGGAGTGCTTTCAGTCGAAAAACGCGATGCTATCGCTCAAGTTTGCGATGAAATTCTCGAAGGCAAACTCAACGACCAATTCCCATTAGTAATTTGGCAAACCGGTTCAGGCACACAATCTAATATGAATGTGAACGAAGTGATTGCCAATCGTGCTCAAGTGTTGGCTGGTAAAAAAATAGGTGAAGGCGACCCTGTATTAAAAGCCAATGACGATGTAAACAAATCACAATCGTCTAATGATACTTTTCCTACCGGTATGCACATCGCTTGCTATAAAATGGTAGTTGAGAAAACTATTCCTGGTGTTCAGAAACTACGCGATACTCTCGCTGCTAAATCCGAAGCCTTTAAAAATGTAGTAAAAATAGGTCGTACGCACCTTATGGACGCTACACCACTTACTTTGGGACAAGAACTTTCAGGCTACGTATCTCAACTCGACCACGGTTTGCGTGCTCTTAAAAACACATTAGCTCACCTTTCAGAATTGGCCTTAGGAGGTACAGCCGTAGGTACAGGGCTCAATACCCCTAAAGGTTACGACGTGAAAGTAGCTGAATACATTGCTAAATTCACCGGTCTACCTTTTGTAACCGCTCCTAATAAGTTTGAAGCTTTGGCTTCTCACGATGCAATTGTCGAAAGCCACGGAGCTCTTAAACAATTAGCCGTATCACTCAATAAGATTGCAAACGATATTCGTATGATGGCTTCAGGACCTCGCTCAGGTATAGGCGAAATCATCATTCCTGCTAACGAACCTGGTAGCTCTATTATGCCCGGTAAAGTAAATCCTACTCAATGTGAAGCTATGACAATGGTGGCAGCTCAAGTAATGGGTAATGATGTAGCCATTTCAATAGGAGGTACACAAGGTCATTATGAATTAAATGTATTTAAACCATTGATGGCTTCTAACTTCCTTAAATCAGCTGAGTTGATAGGAGATGTTTGTGTATCATTTGAAGAACACTGTGCAAGTGGTATTGAACCTAACTACAAACGCATTAAGGAATTAGTAGATAACTCGTTAATGCTTGTTACAGCTCTTAACACTAAGATTGGCTATTACAAAGCAGCCGAAATAGCGCAAACGGCTCACCGCAATGGCACAACCCTTAAAGAAGAAGCTGTGCGTTTAGGTTATGTAACTCCGGAAGACTTCGACAAATGGGTACGCCCTGAAGATATGGTCGGAAGCCTTAAATAAGTAATATAAAAAGTTTATAATATTAAAAAAAGGGAAAGCTATCTAATTGATAACTTTCCCTTTTTTATGTAAGTAACTGTATATTTGTTCTTATTTGTTAGGAATATGTTGCAATATCGCTAGTAAGAACTTCCAAAACTTCTGTACAGAAGCTATATTTACCTTTTCAGCTGGCGAGTGTGCCCCTTTGATAGTAGGACCAAAGCTCACCATTTCCATTTCGGGGTAATGGGTTCCTAAAATGCCACATTCTAAGCCTGCGTGGCAAGCTACTACATTAGGTGTTTCACCGAAGAGCGTTTTGTATTGTGCTTTTACAATCTTCAAGATTTCAGCATCTACTTTGGGCTCCCAACCTGGGTAACTACCAGTGTATTCTACTTCAAATCCAGCTAACTCAAAACTACTGCGAATCGTATCAGCCAAATCATATTTAGAAGTTTCTGAAGCTGAACGAGTGAGGCAATACACGTTTATTTCGCCGTCTTTAATTTGTACTCTTGCTACGTTATTACTGGTTTCTACAAGGTCAGCAATCGTCTGACTCATTTTGTACACCCCATTGAAAGCTGCGTAAAGAGCGCGTAACACATCTTCTTGTTCTTCTTCTTCCATTACTTTCTCAGGTACCGCAGTAGGTTCAAGTAATACTGTAAAAGTCGGTTCAGTTACTGAATACTCGTGTTGGAGAGCTTGGGTAAGCGTAGCTACTTCTTTTTTAAAAGCCACTTCGTCGTTTTTATTAATAGTTATCACCGCTACGCTTTCTCTCGGAATAGCATTGCGCAAACCGCCTCCATCTACACTTGCAATATGCAAACCAAATTTCTCAGTACAAGTGAATAATATACGGTTCATCAGTTTGTTGGCATTAGCATAGCCCTTATGAATATCTGTACCACTATGTCCGCCGTGTAATCCTTTTATGGTAAGTGTATAGCCTACTGAATTATCAGGCGTATCTACCACGTCGTACTCTCTAAACGCCGATACATCTACACCACCGGCACATCCTATATCAATTTCGTCGTCTTCCTCAGTATCTAAGTTGAGAAGAAAATCACCAGAGAGCAATCCGCCTTTGAGCCCTTTAGCACCCGTCATTCCTGTTTCTTCGTCAATAGTAAAGAGAGCTTCAAGAGCAGGGTGAGGGATATCCTTACTTTGTAAGATAGTCATAATACTTGCAACCCCAATACCATTATCGGCTCCCAAAGTTGTACCATCAGCACGTACCCAGTCGCCATCTACTAACATTTTGATACCTTCCGTACTAAAGTCGAATACCGTATCATTGTTCTTTTGGTGTACCATATCGAGGTGTGATTGTAACACTACTGTTTTGCGGTTTTCCATTCCTGCCGTAGCGGGCTTTTTAATGATTACATTGCCCGTTTCGTCTTGGTAGGTATCAAGCCCTAAACTTTTGCCAAAAGCCACCATAAAAGCAATGACTTTCTCTTCTTTTTTTGATGGACGAGGCACGGCATTCAAGCTCGCAAAGTTCGCCCATAACTGTTTTGGTTCTAACTCTGTTATTTTCATTATATTTATTAATTATTAGTTTTTAGTTATCAGTTGTTAGTATTTAGTCGCTACTGCTTTTACCTTTTACTTTTTATTCACATACCCAGCTGTGAGTCCTCGCTGGCTTTACCTTTTATCTTTTACCTTTTACCTAATCAGAACCAGTACCCTATATTAAACAGCCATATCGCTTGTCGTATTTCAGGTGAGTAAGTGCACTTCAGTTCTATAGGACCTAAAAAACTCTCAATGCTATATCCTATCCCATACCCCGAATAGTCTGGGTATTTCTTCCATTCGAAACTCTCAAAAAGATTGTTGTCTGCTTTAGCAATATTCGCTAATAATAGCAAGTGTTGTTTCTTAAAGGGTTGGATATCTATTACCAATTCTGATTTTAAGTAGTTTTTAGCACCAATACTCAAAAAATCATAGCCGTAAAAAGGTGAATAGTTCGTAAATACATTCTTGTTATACCCTCCTAAAAAGAAGTCTAATGAGTATACATTAGAGCCTCCTATGGTAACACCGCCTTCTAATCCTACTCGTGCGCTCAATCTTGGCAAGATAGGAAAAGCAAATGATAATTCTGTTTTACCCGTTGTAAATTTGTTAAAATCTGAGTAGTTAGAGGCAAGTGCATAGAAATTGAACTGTGTATTAAAGTACACCCCTCTACTGGGGAAAAAGCTATTGTTAAAGCTGTCGTATTTAAGATAAGAATACAAACTGCCTATATGACTCTTTTCCGAATACGAAGTCGCTGAACTTATTGAATGCACTTGCTCAGTATCAAACTGTATTTTGCGGTGCTCTACTCCTAAGCCAAATACAAAACCATTACCCAAAAGTGTTTGCAAATACAGCTGATTTACCCAGTCGTAAGCCTCTACGTCCATTCGGTTGAGCTCCGACCGCTCTATTCGGTAGTTAGATAAGCGTTTTGTGTTCAGCTTTCGGTCGAATTGCACAAACTTAGACCGCAATCCATAACTGATGTAAAATCCCTTATCCACAAAATAATCAAACTGATAGCGTATGTTATCTCCCACAATAAGGTCGAGTGAAAGAAAATCACTGCTTTGTAAGAAATAGTTCCGAGTATAGTTCATCAAGAACCCTGTTTTTAGCAGATTGTCATAATGTATCCCAAATTTCAAAAAGGTGCGTTGCGGATTCTCTCTTAAATAAAAGTCTATATGTTCCCCTTCAAATGTGTGCCTAATCTGGTGATTGATAGAATGGAAATTGTTAGTAGCCATCAAGTTGTCGATTCCGTCGTTCAGTTGCTCGAACGAAATCTTACGGTTTAAATATTTCAAGTGTAGTTTACCGCGCAAATAACTACGCGAAAAGTGCTCGTTGTTATGAAAATGGACGTCTTTTAAGTAAAAGGAATCTATCTTTTGTATTCGTTCTCTTTCCTCTGTATGTTTTTGTTGAGCTGCAATCTCACGCAATCTTGGTAGAAAATGTTCCGCTGCTATTTTGCCATTGTTGATGATTGTCTCTCCTTTATCAAACGAAATAACGTTGAATCCCTCTATATTAGGTTTGATGTATACATCGGTCTCTTTTATTTTTTTTGGCATATTATCTATCATCGGGAAGGTAGTAATCTGCGAAAAAATACTCAAAAAAGAGTTAATCTCCTCTCGTTTTGCTAGCGGACTCTGTACATCTACCCCTATGATAATATCCATTCCTTTTTTCTTAACTTCGTCTACGGGATAATTATCGGCAATACCGCCATCGGTAAGCCATTTACCATCTATTTCTACCAAATCGAATAGCGAAGGAAACGAACCGCTTGCTTGTATTGCTTGAGGCAAGAAACCGTTTTCAAGTACTACGCCTTTACCTGTTTCTATATCCGTTGCTACACACAAGAAAGGAATGGGTAACTGCGAAAAATCATAGATTTCATTCACCGGATAGAGTAGTTTCACAAACTCGTTGTAGATGTTTTGTCCTTTTGATACCGCACGAGGCAACCCTACTTTGAAGTTATTGAAAGGCAATGCTACTGCGTAACGGTCGTATATATAGCGCTCGTGTAATGATTTAGCACGGCGTGAAGTCTTGTCTTGCAAGAGTTTATCAAAGTCTAACTGACGGAAGATAGAGTCCAACTCATTGGCTGAATAACCCGCCGCATACAAAGCTCCTACCATAGCCCCCATACTCGTACCCCCGATGTAATCGATGCGCACCCCTGCTTCTTCCAACACTTTTAGTACCCCTATATGTGCTAACCCTTTCGCACCTCCACCGCTGAGTACCAATCCCACTTTTAAATCCTTTTTGTGGGTAGTATCTTGCGCACGCAGAAGAGGACTACTAAGTATCAGAAATATGGTTGCTAAGAATATTCTCATCCAATGAATTGCTTTTTAAAACAGGCACAAAGGTATAAAATAATTAACAAATAACAATATAAAAATGAGGATTAATTTTTCAATCGCTCTATTTTACTCTCGATATGGTAATACCGTCCCGTATGGGGAGTAGCACTGTCTCTATACGAGGGTCTTCTTTTAGTTTTTGGTTATAAGCCATTAAGGCTTGGGTATGTTTATCCGAAGGCTTTACTTCTTGCACTACTTTACCACTCCACAACACATTGTCAGAGAGGATAACACCTCCTGAGTTCATTTTGTCTATCACCAAATCAAAATAATGAGCGTAATTCTGTTTGTCAGCATCTATGAAAACAAGGTCGAAAGTAGTGCTAAGAGTAGGGATAATATCGGCTGCCTTGCCTAAGTGTTGCACAATTTGCGCCCCATAGCCACTCCGGTCAAAAAACTCCCTTTGCAGGTCAGTGAGTTCCTCTTTGATGTCGATAGTATGTAAAACACCATCAACTGCCAAACCTTCTGCCAAACAGAGGGTTGCGTAGCCCGTGTAGGTGCCTATTTCTAAAATAGTTTTAGGCTGTATCAATTTAGAGAGCAAACTGAGGAAACGCCCTTGTAAATGACCACTAATCATTCTCGGTTGCAATACAGTAAGGTGAGTGCGCCTACTGAGTTCTTGCAGTAAAGGAGGTTCGTTGTCAGTATGTTCGCAAGCGTAATTTTCTAAATCTTCTGATAAAAAGTGCATTGGTAAAATATTTTTTTGGCAAAGATAGCAATAATATTCAAAAAAGCTGTACCTTTGCCACAAAAGCCAAAGGTAGAGGAGATTGATAGAAATGTAGAAGAAGCGAGGTAAAGTACTTTTTATTTCCAATATAACAATAACTTTACTATAACTTTTCTTCGTTCATTGTTCATTTGCCCGTGCGGCTCGAA
>NZ_KB291235.1:0-10853 GCF_000318255.2 Capnocytophaga sp. oral taxon 380 str. F0488 | reverse complement strand
TGGGGAAGTGTGAGGTCTTAGGGCATAGGCAATAGGGGAAAGTGTAATAGAAACCTCCCCCTAGCCCCCTTCAAAGGGGGAATGTGATGATGCGAAAAAAAGAGGGGTGGGGTGGGAATCCCTGAATAATATGTAAATTATTAAGGGGGCAAATGGTGCTACTTAGGTAATTGGTAGGCAATGAATAATAGGAATAATTTGTTTAAAGGCTTAAATAGCTAATTTGCTACATTGCGAAAATTAGATTTCTGAACAATAACAGTAGCGAGAGCTGTGGTAAAACCCCAATGAGCCAACTTAAAAACATTAGCCATAAGGACTTCTGGTTGAGGTAAGCTTGTGCTGAAATACAGGCTCCGCTGAGGAATAAGAAAAAGGCTACTATGTAGGTCATATCTTTTTCTACGGCAATACTGAGCAATACTGAGAAGGTAGTAAGCGCCCCCATTCCCATAGCAAACATATTGACTTGCAGTCGCAGAAAATGTAAAAACAAAATTATAAAACAGCTGATGGCTAAGTTCATCACGTAGAAGTAGAGGATAGGATAGGGGTCGATGGGGGTGATGCCGAAAGCTACCCCTAAGAGCATTGCTATATAGCCATACAAAAGCCATTTTTGTTTTTCTAACGGAATGATAAAAGGGTTCTGCAACCAGCCTACTACAAACAAGATGAGGTAGGTAAGTGTAGGGATAGCAATGGTAACTATTAGTAATAATAACCACGTAAACTTCATTTGCTCTACCGGGAGAGGGAAAGGTATATTAAAAAGCACCACCATAGCTCCGTAGATAGGGAACCAGATGGGGTGAGTGAAAAAGGCTATGATATAACTCAAAAAACGCATTGTATTCTTCTTTTTTTGCAAAGGTAGTACAAAATAGCAAAATAGCAAATTTGAGAAAGAGCAAAAAAGCCCCTCGCGTGAGCGAGGGGCTTTTTATTTTAAGGAGTGTAAATAATGTTTTCAACTAAGTCGTTGTCGGCATTCTTGGCGAGCTGTGAGTTTTTCTCGTTAAAAGGAGTGGTGTAGAGAAACTCTTCGCTACTTAGATGTTCTGTGGGCATCTCGTCGGGGTTCGTCTCGGCAACTTTGTTGGTTCCAGACAGTTCTTTCAGTTCTTCAGCGACAATCTCTTCAAAGAAATTGTCTTTCCTTGTTTTTACATTTTTCATCTTGTCTGCTTTTAAATTATTATTAAACTTTCTTTTAGTCCTTAGGTCACACGCCATAGAGCAAAGGTTTCGAGGGGTAGCGTTTCTCAAAAGAGGATAACCTCCCCTCCTTTCACATACTCAGCTACGCCAGCTGGCTGACTTCTCTTAAATAGAGGCAGAAGGGGACTGAAAAGTGACTTTTCACTTTTTCCTTGTCTGGCTCTTTTTCTTTGTTACTTGTGTGGTTTGCTCCTCTTCTTGTTCGTGTGGTTTGCATCTTTCGATGAAATCGCTGAGCACGTTCATATAGTTGATGAAGGCTTCGTAGGGTGAATCGTAGGGTAAGCGGTACTTGTGATAATCGGCACCTGAAAAGAGCTTAGTGCGCATAAAATAAAAGTGCTCACTGGCTTGCAGACGAGTATAATCGTCTATTAGGTCGGCGTTCTTTTTCTTTCTTACTTCTGGTTGTATCTTAAAGAGCTCTCGGAAGGCTTCTTTTTGTAACTCGTTACCCAACCAAGAGGTGGTATCGCGCTCTTCGTCTGTCCACGAAATAGGGTAGGGCACAGGCAAGACATCTTTAGCAGGGTGCTTTTTGGCTACTTCCTTAGGTAATAAGAACTCATAGTTATCGTCTTCCATCATATAGATGATGAAATAGCGCAAGAAGTCGAAAATACCGCTTTGGGCGTTGTTGTAATAGCCTATTACCTCGTAGTTCATAAAGAGGTTGAGCACCTCACTATCTTGCAAGCTGTTTTTCACCCAACTGATATACTTTTCGGAAGTGAGTGGGTATTCACTCCAATTTCTATCGGAAAAGCGTATGGCGATATCATCACTGAGTTTGCTGTTTTTGAGCAAAAGGTTGAGGTTTTCGTCGATAGCGTTTTTATAGACAAAGTTTGGACTCTTCCAACCCAATACGTGCTTAGCTCCATCGGTGAGCATTGTCTTGAAGCCGAGTTTTGCGACACGTTCGCCTATGGTATCGGAATAGATGAGAGAGGTGTTGCGAAAAGTTACAGGCTTCTTGCCAAAGAGCTGTTTGATAGCCGTAGTATGTCGTTTTACTTGTTGTTCGAACTCATCGGTATCATCGGAAAGCGAAGCCAAAGAGTGGGAATAAGTTTCTGCCAAAAACTCTACACTACCGGTTTGGGCGAGTTCTTGGAAAGAGCGTATCACCTCAGGAGTGTGCATTTCGAGCTGGTCGATAGCACTTCCTGTGATAGAAAAAGCTACTTTGAACTTGCCTTTGTATTTATTGGTAAGCTCCAAGAGCAAGGCGTTAGCAGGTAGATAGCAATGCTCAGCCAAATCTTCAAGCTCAGAGCGATTGGCGTAATTATCGAAGTAATTATGTTTCTTGCCGATGTCGAAGAATTGATACTTTCTAAGACGTTCGGGGTGATGGATTTGGAAATAGATACAAATTGACTTTTTCATCGTTGGTTATTTTATATTAAAGATTCGTAAATGTTTTTGAGTTTCAAGGAGGCTTTTTCCCATTTCAGTTGGTTTACCTCGTCGTAACCTTCACGTTGCATATAGTGAGCGAGGGTGGGGTAAGCCAAAATACCATAAATAGCATCGGCAAGGGCGTTGATATCCCAATAGTCTACTTTGATAGCGTGGTTCAGTACCTCAGCTACTCCCGATTGTTTGGAGATGATAGTAGGCACTCCTGAGCGCATTGCTTCCAAAGGAGAAATTCCAAAAGGCTCGGATACTGAGGGCATCACATACACATCGCTATATTGGAACATACGCTGTACGTCGTTACCTCTGAGGAAACCCGTGAAGTAGAAGCGGGTGCCTAATCCCAATTGTGCAACACGGCGCACTAAGGGATTCATCTTCTCGCCACTACCTGCCATTACAAAGCGTACGTTAGGCATACGCTTCATCACTTTTGCAGCTGCCTCGACGAAATATTCGGGACCCTTTTGCAAGGTGATACGTCCTAAGAAAGTAACGATTTTATCCTTAATACCGCGTTCTTCTTTGGCATCGGTTTCGGCTTTAAAGTCTACTGCATTGTGCACAGTAATCACCTTCTCGGCAGGGATACCGTATTTTTCGATAACGATATTACGCGTCCAGTTGCTCACGGTTACTACTCTATCGGCAGCTTCCATACCGCGTTTTTCGATGTCGTATACCAGTGTATTGCGGTTATACTCGCCGCCACGGTCGTATTCGGTAGCGTGCACATGTACGATAAGGGGTTTGCCGGAAATCTTTTTGGCGATGATACCCGCGCTATATGTAAGCCAATCGTGGGCGTGAATCACGTCGAACTCATAGCGTTTTGCAACAGTTCCTGCTACTAAGGCGTAGCGGTAGACCTCTTCCATCAGATTTGCTCCGTATTTGCCCGAAAACTGAAATTTGTTATGATACGAAATGCGCTCGCGATGTTCGCCTTCTTTGAGGTAAGCATCACGTTCGCGGGCGAAGGTTTCGGGGTCTAGGTAAGGCACGAGGTTCGAGCCTATCTCCATAAAATTGATGTGTTTCCAGAAATCTTCAATCTTTTCAGCGTTTTGCAACATCTCTACATCGCTAGCGTTGATAATCTTAGCCACATTGCCGTCCTCATCACCGGAGGCTTTTGGCATCACAAACAGCACTTTTACGCCGTTTTTAGCCAATCCTTGGGCTATACCCAAGCAGGCTGTTCCTAATCCCCCACTGATATGAGGGGGAAATTCCCATCCAAACATTAATACTCTTGCTTTCTTCATATGCTTTTATTTATTCCTTCCCCAATCCTCTCCCACGCAGGGAGCAAGAAGAGCGTTATTCTAATTTTTGTTTTGAGATGATGCTGATTAACTCATAATCATCGGGCAGATTACCATCTTGAATAGGGTAGTCATAGATGATTCTCTTGACTTTCAACTGATATTTATAACCTTTTTCAAGGGTAATACCTTTTATTTGGTCGTTGCCAAAACAAAGTTCTTTATTACCTATTAGTGCTTTAAAACATTCGAATTTCACTTCAGGCCAACTAAAGGCTTCTCCCATTTCTCCTGTAATTGTAAGTGTCACTTTTTGTACTTCTTTAACTCCATTATTGGTGTAATCACTTTCTTTACTAAGGCAAGAACAGCACAAGACACATATCAATAATATTAAAATATTTCTTATCATATTAAAATAACTTTCTCAAAGTGTTGCAGGCATTTGGCTCAGTAGCCATTGAGCACGTAATATCTCAGCTACATTCTTAGCTTTGGCAATACAACCGCGTGAGTGGAATGGTGGATTGCCGTCGTAAATAGCCGATATAGTACATACGCCGTGTTCGTTGAGCTCTTCTTCAAAATTTTCCAAGATAGCTTGTGCCTCTGGCAGGTACTGTGCTCCAAAGATTTTTAGATAAGCCTCAACATAGAACCCAATAAACCAAGGGTGTGCCGACCCGTTGAAAGAGGCTTTGTCGCGCACATATACATTGCCTACACTCACGCCTTCATAACGGGGGCTTTGAGGAGATAAACTGCGCAACCCGCGAGGGGTGAGCAACTCTTGGGTGACAATGTCCAATACTCTCTTCTTGGTTTTCTCGTTTATGGGAGCATAGTCAAGCGCACAAACAATGAGCTGATTGGGTCGTACATCGGTGTTTTTATTCGTGCGGTTGGCATAATCGGCAAGGTATTTCTTGTCCTCTATCCAAAAAGTCTCTACAAAGCTCTTTTCGATGGTTTCAGGTAGCGTAAACCACTCGCCTAAGAAAGCCTTGTCTTTCGCTTCTTCTGCTAAGGCAAGCGCGTAACACACAGCATTATACCAGAGGGCATTCACTTCTACTACATAACCGTTGCGTGGTACGATAGCGCCGTAATCGCCTTGCGCGTCAAACCACGTAAGCGGACGTGTAAGGTCATCACTCCATATAAGTCCGTTAGCTTCCATACGGATATTCTTATGAGTGCCTTGTTTGTAAGCGTTTAAGATACTTTTGAGCGTATCGCCATACTCCTTCCAAAGTTGTTTCTTACTCTTAATAGTTTCCTTTTCGTACTGTTGAAGCGTCCAAAAGAACCACAGAGAGGTGTCGGCATCATACTCAGGGTGTATATTGTGCGTACTGATTTCCTTAGCAAAAAGCCCTTCGTAGAAGTATTTTTGAGTAGAGGTGAGCACGTCTTCAAATATCTTGGCTGTATTGCCCGATAAAGCAATACCTGGCAAGGCGATAAAAGTGTCGCGCATATTGCTGTCGAACCAGTGATAACCTGCTTTGATGCGGGTTTCGCCTGCCTTGTGAATAATAAACTGAGAGGCGGCGTACTGCAAGCATTCTTCAAACGAATTGCGGTCGGCACGTTCTTTGAGGTACTTAGTAAAGTCCTTAGCGAGGTTTTTAGGATTAGCTTCCTCTAAGCTGGCTGAGAAGACGATACTTTCTCCTTTTTTGAGGCTCACTTCGAAAGCTCCTACGCTGAGGAGGTCTTCTTGGTAGTCATAACCACGCTCTTTTTCCTTGGTATAATAGATGTTGTTGTTCCAATAAGCCCCACCACCAAAATTAGCGGGTTTGCTGAGTTGCATATAGAGATAAGGAAACTCTGGGTATAGTTTTACACGCACGCCACCGCCTACTGCTTCGGCTTGGGTGTTGGCTACGGGGTTTTGCTTGCTAAGAGAATGTATATCGCGGAAAGCCAAGAGAGGGTTCAGGCGCAAAAGGGTAGCCGAATGGGCTTCTAGTAGCGTATAACGTATCAATACTTGGGGAGCATTGTGCATCATCAAGATTTCTTTTTTCAGCAGTACACCGCCTACTTGATAAGTAACCGTAAATGCTTTTTCGTAGGAAATATCTACGATATACTTATGCCCGCGTGGTTCATAAGTGCCTTCGTATTTATGAACGCCGAAATTAAAATCGCGTCCGTGCTGAATGATACTTTCGTCTAAGGAGGAGAGCATCACGTAGTTTTTGCCTCTGAACTTTTCAATAGGCACTACCAGTAGCCCGTGGTATTTACGGGTATTGCAAAAAACGAGAGTAGAGGAGCAGTAGCCTCCCCCTCGGTTCGTACCGAGAAACTCTCTATCGAGAGAGTATTCAAGATTAATTAGTTGGTCTTTTTTGAATGATAAATAACTCATATTTCAATTAACAATTAATAATTGACAATTGACATTGTCAATTGTCAAAAGGGTGTGATTATTAGTTTTTATTAGAACTTTCCTTTTTGGTGTTTTCTTTCTTAGTTTTAATTATTGAAATGAGTAGTTTTAATATTTCTTTGCAGTTAGCTATTATTGATTCATATTCTTTCTCATTAAGATATTGAGTTGCATATAATAGATCTAACCAATATTCAGTTTCGTTAGCTTCTTTGAGTCCTATTTGTAATTTATGTATGAAATCACTATCACTTTCAGCGTGTTCTGATTCTCTTACACAAGCACCTACTGAAGTAGCACAACGCAACAATTGTTTACTGATTACAAATTCTCTTTTATCTTCTTGTAATATTCTTGTAAGTTTTACAATGCGAATAGCAAAATCAAAAGACTTTTCTTTAACAATATTGTTTTTCATAATTTTTCAATAGATGATTAATAGTAATCACAATTAATAATTAACATAATCTGCCTCACAACCAATTGTCAATTGTCAATTATCAATTGTCAATTTTTAGCACAAAGCCAATTCTCGCTGGTATATACAACGACAGCAAATTCTCCTTACCAGTGTACTGCGTAAAATGCTCTACGCTTTCATCGATGCGGTTGTCGCCTCCAAAGGCGGGGTTATCAGTATTCAGTACCGTTGTGTATTTACCGGCTGGCACATCAAACTGATAATCGGTGTAAGAGGTAGTGGGGTTAAAACTGAAAACAAATAAGTAACCACTCCGCTCGAATATGAGTAGCTGTCGCTCGATATCGCGCACCAATATATGGGGTTCTCGGTCGAGGAACTTACTATCGGTGGCAAAGTGTATCATCGCGCTATCAAAAGCGTTGAGGTATTTAAACTTCAGGTTAGAGTCGTCTGCCAAACTCCATAGCCTGCGTGCGTGGGCATAGCTCCAACTATTACCTTGGCGAGGAAAGTCAATCCACTCAGGGTGTCCCCATTCGTTGCCCATAAAGTTGAGGTATCCCCCACCTGCGGTACCAAGAGTTACCAAACGTATCATCTTGTGCAAAGCTATTGCACGGTCGATGATGAGACTGTGGTCGAATACGCTCATTCCGGTATATACTTCCTTATCAGTAAGCCAGAAAAAAATCGTTTTATCACCCACCAAGGCTTGGTCGTGGCTTTCGGCATAACTGATGGTGCGTTCTTCGGCGCGTTTGTTAGTCAGTTCGTAATAGATATTACCTACGTGCCATTGCTCATCGGGTACTTCTTTGAGGAGCTTAATCCAATAATCGGGAATACCCATACTCAGCTTGTAATCGAAGCCTACGCCTTTTTTAGCAATAGGCGAAGCAAGACCGGGCAATCCGCTCATCTCTTCGGCAATGGTCAGCGCTTCGGGGTAGAGCTCGTGAATAAGTTGGTTAGCCATAGTGAGATACACCAAAGCGTCGTCGTCCTCATTGCCATCATAATAGAAACTATAATTGGTAAAGGCTTTGCCCAAACCGTGATCGTAATAAATCATACTGGTAACGCCGTCGAAGCGAAAACCGTCGAAGCGATATTCTTCTAACCAATACTTACAGTTAGAAAGTAAAAAATTTAGTACTTGGGGCTTACCATAGTCAAAACAGCGGGAGTCCCAAGCAGGGTGTTTACCGCGCTCACCGCGGTGGAAGTAAAGATAGTCGGTACCGTCGAAGAGGCTGAGCCCTTCTGCCTCATTGCTTACCGAATGCGAGTGTACAATATCAAGCAGTACACGTATACCCAAGCCGTGAGCAGTATCGATGAGTTCTTTGAGTTCTTCGGGGGTGCCAAAGCGCGAACTCACCGCAAAGAAGTTAGCCACCTGATAGCCAAAAGAACCGTAGTAAGGGTGTTCTTGTATTGCCATCAGCTGGAGGGTGTTATAGCCCAAAGCCGCGATACGGGGCAGTACATAGAGGCGAAACTCTATAAAGGTACTCACGCGCTGGTGCTCGGTACTCATCCCTATATGTGCTTCGTAGATAAGCGGGTGTGGAGCAGCTTTGGGGCGCGGGTATTGCCAGTGGTAGGGGTGCTCAGGACACCACACTTGGGCGGAAAACACCTTGGTATAATCGTCCTGCACAGCGCGGGTAGTATGTGAGGGGAGGCGTTCGCCACTGCCTCCTTCCCATTCCACAAGTAGTTTGTAGAGCATTTCGTGGCGGAGGATATTAGCGGGGAGACGCAATTCCCAGTCTTGGTCGTTTAGTTTAGTGAAAGAATAGTGTTTGTTTTTTTGCCAGTCGTTGCTATCACAAAGAAGAAAGATAGCCGTTGCATTTGGAGCCCACTCGCGTAGCACCCATTCTGTATAAGTACGGTGCAGACCGTAGTAGAGGTGCGAATTGCAAGCATCAGCCAGGCACTTAGCGTCCCCTTGCACTCTATGAAGGACATCGATAAAGTGCTGATGCCTTCCCTGAATAACAGGGAGGTATGGTAGCAATAGTGGGTCGTTCATAAGGTTTGGTATTCTGGCTACGGAAAAGTCAAAAGATTGGCTTTTAGGTAAGTCAATTAAATTCGCCGTAAAATTAAAACAATATTTTGATAATTGCAAATTTTTTTGCAATTATTTTACAATAATTTTATAGTCTGTTATGATAAACTTATGTAGTTTAATAGAATACAAACACTTATAAAGTAGAAGACATCACTGTTAATGCTCTGTAAAAACAACTTTTTTATTACTTTTTACCTACATAAATATACCCCAAAGTGCCTATCAGCAGTAAATGTAAGTAAATAGCATACATCACCAGCTGGGGGTAATCTATCGTATCGGCAAATTTGTATAGGGCAATTACCTGCGCTCCATACGGGATAAGCCCCTGCGCATAACAAGAGAAGATATCCAATACCGATGCCACACTGCGCAACGGTATTTTAAACTGTTCAGCAATCGTTTTGCTCGTCTTCGAAGCGATGAGAATAGCCACCGTGTTATTCGCCACGCACACATCGGCTACTGTCACCAAAAAGCCCATCCCTAAAAGAGCCGACGAGCCACTTTTGATGCGCTGAGTAATGAGGTTCATCAAAAACCGAATCCCGCCAAAATGCTCTACCAAAAACGCCAATCCTCCTATGATAAAGTATAAGAAGAAGGTATCAGCCATTCCCATAAAACCTTTGTGAATATCGGTAGCAAACTGCAAGAAATGAAACTTGCCGTACGCAAACCCTATCACCCCCGAGATAAGAATACCTAAGAAAAGCGACACAAATACGTTTACCCCAAAAAGCGCAATTATCACCACTGCCACATAAGGCAAAATAAGCATAGCGTTAAAATCGCTATACAACTGATTGTGAAGGTGATTTTCGGCGTCAGGATTTCCTATCAACAGCAGTATGATAACCGCCAGAATCGCCATTGGTATCGCAACTTTAGCATTCGCCTTCATCTTTTCGTTCATCTGACATCCAACCGACTGCGTGGCGGCAATCGTCGTGTCCGAAATAAGAGATAGGTTATCGCCAAACATCGCCCCCGATAGCAGTGATGCGCCTATGAGTGCCGTGTTCGACTGGCTTTGGGTAGCAAGGTCAAACACTATCGGCGAAAGCGTCATAATAGTACCCACCGAAGTGCCCGTAGCAAATGAAAGAAACGATGCAATGATAAAAATCCCTACCGGAAAATACTCTGGCGAGATGTAATACATACCCATATTCACAATACTATGCGTACTTCCCAAAGTATTAGCCACCGAAGCGAATGCCCCAGCCAAAAGTGCAATCATACACATTTGTAGCACATTGCTATCACCCGCCCCTTTAAAGAACAATCCTATTTTCTCTTTCATAGGAGCTCGGTAGATAAGCAAAGCCACTACCACCGAAAAAAGCGCAATAATAGGAGCAGGTAGCGAGTAGAAGTTGTCGAAATACAACCCACTACCTAAAAATAATGCTACGAATACGAGCAGAGGAATAATACTGATGATAGTTGTTTTCTGCATAGTTATTGTCTGTTTTAAAGCAAATCAAAATCACTTTTGTGTCCCTTCCCCCCTTCGCTTTTGCAGATTGTCCCCCTTCGGGGGCTCGGGGGCTTTATACTAATACTTGCCAATCTCCTTTATCTTTACCCTACCATAAAAATAAAAAAGCCTTAATTCACTACTGATGAATTAAGGCTCTTGTGCGGGTGAAGGGACTCGAACCCCCACGCCGTGAAGCACTAGATCCTAAGTCTAGCGTGTCTACCAATTTCACCACACCCGCAAATGATGAACGTTTCAATGATTGACGGCGCAAAAGTACAACAGTTTTTTTTAACTGCAAATTTTTTCCGTGTTTTTTTATCCTTAATCTCACCTTAGCCCCACCAATACATTAATTATCAGTTAAATTTATCAACCAAAAATCATTCCTTCATCTTGCCTTCCTCTTGTTATCGCTACCCCTCTCTTTTTCCGCCACCACATTCCCCCTTTGAAGGTAGCCAGCAATAGCTGGGTATGTGAGAGGGGGGAGGTTTGTCTCCTTTTACAGCTTGTCCCCCTTCGGGGGTTCGGGGGCTTAC
>NZ_KB291234.1:0-2388 GCF_000318255.2 Capnocytophaga sp. oral taxon 380 str. F0488 | reverse complement strand
AGTTGGTAGTAGTAGACGCGAAACCTGGTGATCTACCCTTGGGCAGGTTGAAGCGCTGGTAACACAGCGTGGAGGACCGAACTGGTTGTCGTTGAAAAGACTTCGGATGACCTGAGGGTAGGGGTGAAAGGCCAATCAAACTGGGAAATAGCTCGTACTCCCCGAAATGCATTTAGGTGCAGCGTTGAAGTGAGTTTAATAGAGGTAGAGCTACTGATTGGATGCGGGGGTTTCATCGCCTACCAATTCCTGACAAACTCCGAATGCTATTAAATGCTCATCAGCAGTGAGGGTATGGGTGCTAAGGTCCATATCCTAAAGGGAAAGAACCCGGACCATCAGCTAAGGTCCCCAAATATATGCTAAGTTGACCAAACGCGGTCTGACTGCACTGACAGCTAGGATGTTGGCTTGGAAGCAGCCATACATTTAAAGAGTGCGTAACAGCTCACTAGTCGAGCGGTTGGGCATGGATAATAAACGGGCATAAGCATATTACCGAAGCTATGGGGTTATTGAAAGATATACCGGTAGGGGAGCATTCTATAGGCGTAGAAGCTAAAGTTGTGAGACATAGTGGAGCTGATAGAAAAGAAAATGTAGGCATAAGTAACGATAAGGCAGGCGAGAAACCTGCCCGCCGAAAGATCAAGGTTTCCTCAGCTATGCTAATCAGCTGAGGGTTAGTCGGGGACTAACGCGCACCCGAGCAGGGGAAGTGGATGTACAACAGGTTAATATTCCTGTACCATTAATCTGATAAAAGTGACGGAACGAGATAACTACCGCGTACTGACGGAATAGTACGTTAAAGGAGCTGTTATGGCTTTGATAGTACACTGAGGCTTCGGCTAAGGTGATAGAGTGGTGACAACGTTTCCAAGAAAAGCGAAGATTAATGCCCGTACCGTAAACCGACACAGGTGATTGGGAAGAGAATTCTAAGGCGCTCGAGAGATTCATGGCTAAGGAACTAGGCAAAATAGACCTGTAACTTCGGGAGAAAGGTCGCCTATCGTAAGATAGGCCGCAGTGAAGAGGTCCAAGCGACTGTTTATCAAAAACACAGGACTCTGCAAAATCGAAAGATGAGGTATAGGGTCTGACACCTGCCCGGTGCTGGAAGGTTAAGAGGAGAGCTTAGCGTAAGCGAAGGTTTGAATTGAAGCCCCAGTAAACGGCGGCCGTAACTATAACGGTCCTAAGGTAGCGAAATTCCTTGTCGGGTAAGTTCCGACCTGCACGAATGGTGTAACGATTTGGACACTGTCTCGGCCATGAGCTCGGTGAAATTGTAGTATCGGTGAAGATGCCGATTACCCGCAGTGGGACGAAAAGACCCTGTGCACCTTTACTATATCTTCGTATTGGTCTTGGATAAGTGATGCGTAGGATAGGTGGGAGACTGCGAAGCGGCTATTCCGGTAGTTGTGGAGTCGTTGTTGAAATACCACCCTTTGCTTATCTGAGGTCTAACCCTGCAGAGTGCAGGGGACAATTCGTGGAGGGTAGTTTGACTGGGGTGGTCGCCTCCAAAAGAGTAACGGAGGCTTCTAAAGGTTCCCTCAGCACGCTTGGTAACCGTGCGAAGAGTGCAATGGCATAAGGGAGCTTGACTGAGAGACCCACAAGTCGATCAGGTACGAAAGTAGAGCATAGTGATCCGGTGGTTCCGTATGGAAGGGCCATCGCTCAAAGGATAAAAGGTACGCCGGGGATAACAGGCTGATCTCCCCCAAGAGCTCACATCGACGGGGGGGTTTGGCACCTCGATGTCGGCTCGTCACATCCTGGGGCTGGAGAAGGTCCCAAGGGTTGGGCTGTTCGCCCATTAAAGTGGCACGCGAGCTGGGTTCAGAACGTCGTGAGACAGTTCGGTCTCTATCTACTGTGGGCGTTAGAAATTTGCGTGGATCTGACTCTAGTACGAGAGGACCGAGTTGGACGCACCGCTGGTGTATCTGTTGTCTTGCCAAGGGCATAGCAGAGTAGCTAAGTGCGGATGGGATAAGTGCTGAAGGCATATAAGTACGAAACCCGCCACAAGATGAGATTTCTTTTAAGGGTCGTGGGAGATGACCACGTTGATAGGTTACAGGTGTAACGGTGGTAACATCATAGCCGAGTAATACTAATCACCCGTAGACTTTTCGCGCGTAGAGATTCTTTTAAAGAGCGTTAGCATCACAACAATTGTTAATTATTAATTATCAATTGTCAATTGAGAAAATATGTTTTTTATCCCTATATGTTAAAAATATGATTAGGAATTGGTATTTTAGGTTAAGATACAAAAAGGAGTTTTAAAAAGCTCTTATCTTTTACCTCTTACCTCTTACCTAAAACGATTTAAGGTGGTTATAGTCAAAGGTCTCACCTCTTACCATT
>NZ_KB291233.1:1612-3670 GCF_000318255.2 Capnocytophaga sp. oral taxon 380 str. F0488 | reverse complement strand
TCTACCGCGACTGGAAGCAAATCAACGACCCTAAAGTAAAACTGTATGCCTTCCAAGGACAAAGTGAAGGAGAATTTGCAGGTAAAATATGGCTTACCCCTGATTGGCGACCTTTTAAATATGATAGATCCCATATCACAGCTATTGATAGAGAGGAACTATCAGAAATACCACAAGGAGCTTTGCCCGCAATTTTAGGAGAAGATAAAAAAGCCTACTACGCCGAGTTCTCTAATAAAGAATTTGTAGGTTATAAAAATTTAGATGGACTCTTTTTAAAACTTGATTATCAAACATCAATAAATGATGAAACAGTAATTTATCTATATAGAACAGGTAATTCTTGTGGTAGTGATACTTATTACAAAACTAGTTGGGGATACATTAAAGATAAAAAAGGTACTGTTAGTTTTACAGTAACTCCTATTACTTTTGTAAATACAGTAACCTGTACCAATGCTAACCCGACAGTCAGTCCTTGTGACAATTTTAGAGTAATTAAAACCTCTGACCTTGCTGAAATAGAACAATATCGTAAAGATTTAAAAGAGTATTTAGCAAATGCTATTAAAAAAATAGCAACTTCACGAAAAAAAGAAGTTGTTGCTGTTGGACAATACAACCATATTGTAAATAACTTTGTAACTAATGTACCTGAAAAACAACTCTATGAATTAGAAGAAAAATTACATCTATTATCGTATTATACAAAAATAGATGTAGTACTTACATTTTTACCATTAAGAAAAAATTCCTATATACCAGAGCATATACTTTCTGATTTAGCACAAAAAGCAATAGAGGGCGTTTCTGGCAATAAGTCTGATCGTAAGTTAGTATATTTAGTGGTAGCTTCCTCTGAATATGAGTCTATTTTCAAAGAAGGTACTATTAAAAAACTAAATTGCTATACAATAAGTTTTGCCCAGACAGATAATAGCATTATCCGAAGCAAATATAAAGGAAATTCCATTTTTGAAAAACTTCTTACCCTATATCAAGATATTCCTAAGCCTTTGATAATGAATAAATATTATCAATATGCTGATGGAAGTGTAAGAAATTATACCTATAAATCAAAAGAAAACTTACGAGGTTATCCTTTTATTAAAAGTTTAACTTTTTACCAGTCAAAAGAGTTTAGAAGAAATAAAAGTCTACTTCTTGATTTTGATTTAGATCCCCAGCTTTGGAAAATAAAAAATGAGACACGTTTAAAAGAAAGTCTAAAAGCTGAATACGCACAAGATGGATTGAAAAATAAAGCACTTTGGGAAGAAGTAGACATTCATCAGTTAGGCAGGTTTAGAGAGGTGTATATGGATTATGGAATAGACAAAACACCTAATTATCCTCTCTACCTATGGCAAAACTCAGTTGATACTTGGCAGTTTAAGAATAAAGTAAAAATAGCCTTAGAAAAAGGAACGCTCCCTCCTGAAGTCTTTTATGATTTTGAAAAACTAAAGGTTTTAGACGATGCCGTTTATGGCACTTTAGATGTCATAAGCCTTATTCCAGGGGCTGATATTTTCACCGACCCTCTATGTGCCGCCTATGCCTCTGCACGCAACGATGCTACTAATTTAACAATTTACTCAGCTGGAGCTATCTTGCCTATTGCCAGTGGTGCCTATATAAGAGGAGGAGCAAAAGCTCTCAATGAAGAGATTATGGTTGTCGTAGCTAAAAAAGCTGACAACGACGAGGTTGAGTTAGTTTACAAAAACATAAATGATATAGCCCCTAACGAGCTCTATATCGCTACAGCTATCGACAACAAACAAACACAAGCCTTTTTAGATGAAACTAAAAAACAGTTAGACCTTCATTCTATAAACACTCAGTTAGATAACTTAGGAAAAACTGGAAAACAAATAGCAAATCTTGCTGAAGACCTCTCTAAAAAAACAAACAACATACTTACTAAAGCATTCTCCGAAGGCTCTAAGTTTATAGATGATAAGAAAACAATAGAAAAAATTACTCATTATTTAGCCCCTGAAAATGCTGAAAAACTAAAAGCTATTGGAGGTGAACAAGGATTGATAGATTTCT
>NZ_KB291233.1:0-1592 GCF_000318255.2 Capnocytophaga sp. oral taxon 380 str. F0488 | reverse complement strand
GTAAAGATGCAGGTAGGAAAATTTTTGGAGGTCGTACCTTAGATGAGATGCTCGAAAACTATGTAGAAGTTGCTCATACTTTTAGAAACCGTCCTGATTTATGGAAAAAAATAGAAGAAGGCGCTTTAAGTAGCAATGCCGCTATGCGTGAAGGCACACAGCATATGTTATCCACCTTTAAGAAAAACCCTAAGAAATATACACCTGAAAACATTGAGCATATAGATATGAAGTTTGGAAAAGCTTTAGATGATATCTGTCCCAACTGCCGTTATGACGTGAAGTTTAACAATAAACAAAATCCTAACCTACCTTTATTTGAGGAATTTAAAAGCTATAACAGTGAAACTTGGAGCAAAATAGCTAATGATAAAGGTTTTATCCAACAATTTAAAAGCTATTTACAAAAAGTTAACAAAATAGAAGATTTAGCTTATGTGATTAACAGTAATAAAGCTAATATAAATGAAGTAAAACAAGCTTTTAAAGAAGTGTTTAAAAAAGAAGCTGATAATCTTTTTAGATTTCCTGAAGAAGGAGGACTCGGACTTGAAAAAATAAGAAAGCTATTTGGTAAGGACATAGATAATGCCTCTGATTTCTTAGAGAAAGTTGAGGATCTCAATAATCCAATATATAATTTTATAAAAACAAACTAATGAAGTATCAACACGTAGAGAATTTTCCTAATATAAATAGTTGGAAAATAATAGATGGTAATTGTTATTATGCTTCTGGCAATCTAGTAAAAGTCATTGGCAAAGAGGTTAGTATTCCCATTCCTCTTCCGTATTGGGGAGTTGATTTTAACCCTTCTTTTTTTAATGTGTTTACTAATAGAAGTGTCAATACTTTTTTTAATTATCAAGGAAAAGTTATAAACACTTTTGAAGAAAGAAATTTTTATTACTATTTTTCTGACAGCTCCTTTATCTATTATGATAGAGTATCAAAGAGATTGATGTATAATGATTTAGAGCTAGTGAGAGGCAAAATACTATCATCTTATATTTTTGATGAGCTCTTATTTTTTGAAAAGGAGAATAAAATTCAAACAATTAACTTCTTATCAGGGCAATTCCTTTGGGAGTTTCCTCTTTCTTCACTTGGGAGGTGGAAAAATTCGTGGGATGAAGAAAGAGATTTCGAGGTATATAAACTTATAGGTATATATAACAATATTCTTTGGGCTTTTATAGAGATAGGAGGCTTTATAGGCTTAGACATCAAAACAGGAGAGCTGAAATATCGTATTTCTGAATACCACATGGGAAAAGAAAGCAAACTTTTTTTCAGAAGTGATTATTACTTGGATAATGAACGAGGAAAAATTTTTGGATTAGCACATATTTTTATTGAAATAGATTTAAATCAAGACCCCCCTTTTGTTACTCAATATGGTTTACAAGAGGAGTTTGAAAAGTACAACATCAAAAAAGCAAATGATATTGCCGAAGATTTTGTTGTTCAAGATAATCTATTGTACTTTTATCTTGCTGAACAACTAAAATTTGGTGTTTTAGACATCAATACCAAGGAGATTATCTATGTTTCAGAGCCTATTGCAGTAGTGGAAAGAGATGATTGTTTTA
>NZ_KB291232.1:0-10968 GCF_000318255.2 Capnocytophaga sp. oral taxon 380 str. F0488 | reverse complement strand
GACGAATGACGAAGAAAATGTGATGAAAATCTCTCGCGGACTTCCCTCGGAGAGGGGGAATGTGGCGAATCATTTATTGGGTAAGCCCCCGAACCCCCCGAAGGGGGACAAGCTGGAAAAGGTGACAAACATCTCTCTTTACACATACTCTGCTCTTGTGAGGCACATACCCAGCTGTCGCTGGCTACCTTCAAAGGGGGAATATGGCGACGGAAAGGAGAAGGGATAATTAGGAATTAGCAAATTTAGAAATTAGTAGTGAGAGCACGAGCTAAAAGCTCGCGCCAGCGGAGGGCAAAATTGAACCTCCTACAAAGCAACCTCCAATGAGGTCGGTCAGGCAGAATGGTTCGGACTTGTGAGACGAGTGGAGGGAGAATAATGCCGGAAGGGTGATTTTAGAGTGAGGTGAGGAAGAAGTTTTATGGTTTATAGAAAAAAATCATCATTTTGAAACGTTAAAATTGTTTAGGTGGGGTCATTAAGATACGGTGTTTTTTACACATACGAAAAAACGCATCAAAAGCCGTTTTTAGCATTATAATCTTCATAAAAAAGGATAAATAGGCTATTTTTATATGTTAATTATTCACAAAACATAAAAATATAAAAAGCTGAAAAACAGCTTTAAAAATGTTAATAAAAATATAAATGTGTTAAATATGCACATTTTTTTTGTAAAAAAATAGTGCAGTAAAAAAATAATGAGTATATTTGCTGAAAATTTTGCACACTATAGCTACGTACTATATAGGTGTTGTGAGATAATTAGTAATTTTATAGCAAGAAAATAGTTTAAGTAAATTTTTATCGACAATGAAAAGAATAGTATTGTTAATGCTCGCACTATGCACTATGGGGGGGAAAGCTCTTTCGCAAGAGTTGAACTTGCCACAAATGAACCAATATTTGGCAGATAGCGAATTTCTTATTGCCCCTACCTATGCAGGTATTGGGGACTTTGTGAGAATACGTCTTTCAGCAGGTACTCAATGGGTAGGCGTTAAGGGCGCTCCTGATTATCAATCGCTTGCGGGAGATATGCGTTTAGGAGAACGCAGCGGCGTGGGGCTTATGCTTTATAATGACCGCAACGGGAATACCAAGCAAATGGGGGGTAAAGCTACGTTTGCGCACCACCTTACACTTGACCGTTATGACAACCACTTTATTTCATTTGGTATTTCGTATGCCTTGAACACTTTTAGGATTGATATCGACAAGTTCGACAATATTCCTGACCCACAAGTTACTAACGACCGCTTTACTGTGAATCACAACTTTGATGTAGCGGTGCTTTACCGCTATAAAAGATGGTTTGTAAACCTATCGGGTTTAAACATCTTAAACAAGGATATTGAGCGTTTCTACAAAGAAGAGCCTAAGGCTTTGCGCAACTACCTTGTTTACGCAGGATACCGTTATAAAAAAGACAAGAACAGTCGTTTTGAAATAGAGCCTTCAGTACTTTATCAGTACTACGAAAGCGACGGGCGTTCTACTACTGATTTTAACCTTAAATTTCGCTGGATGGATTTAGACGATTATTATTGGGTAGGGGTGAATTATCGCTCGTTAAATGACCAAATCTTCAAACCACTAAACATTGGTCCTATGGCGGGGCTCAAACGCGGAATGGTGTACTTTGCATACTCTTACCAACTCCACTTAAACGAACTTATCAGATACAACTCAGGTACTCACGTGATAACCTTAGGTCTTGACCTATTCCAAGGAGTAAGTAACTGTAAATGTGCACAGCGATAGTAGTATAACAATATAGAATGCAACATATTATCTTAAAGAACATACGCGTTCGCGCCAATCACGGATGCCTTGCTGAAGAGGGTATTATAGGGAGTGATTACCGCGTGGATGTGAAGGTGAAAGTTCCTCTTGAAAAAGCTATTAAGAGCGACCGACTTGCTGACACGGTAGACTATGTACACTTGAACAGGATTGTAAAAGAAGAGATGGCTATACGGTCGGAATTATTAGAGCACGTAGCGGGTCGCATTATAGACAGGATATTCAAAGAGCTTTCTGAGGTTCAGAAGATAACACTTGAAATTGCGAAAATCAATCCCCCTATTAATGGCGACGTAGCCTCGGTGAGTGTAAAAATAAAACAGAAAAAACTTGCTAATTAAAAAAAAGGTAGTAACTTTGCACGCTGATACTACAAAACATAAAAAGGCATCGTGGCCGAGGGGCTAGGCAGAGGTCTGCAAAACCTTTTACAGCGGTTCAAATCCGCTCGATGCCTCACTTTTTAACTAAATAATTAATCCACAAAGTAAAAATTTCAAAAAGATGACAAACGTTTTAGACAAATTTATTCAGGATGTAAAAGAGAACATTCCTGGTTTTATCGCCGTTTCAGTAACTGAAGTACGTTCAGGGGTTTCTTACGGTGCAGAATCAGTAGATCCTAGTTTTGACCCTAACTTAGGTTCTGCTTATAACTTAGAGGTAGTGAAGGCTAAACAAAATGCACTTCAAGCATTAGGATTGGCTACTAAGGAAAAAATAGATGAGATTGTAATTGTTTTAACTGACCAAAATCACATTATTGATGTGTCAGCAAACGGCAGTTATTTCGTTTATTTAGTAGTAGACTCGACTAAAGCAAACTATGGTATAACAAGAGCTTTACTCGCTAAGTACAAAAAAGATTTAGCAGCTATATTCTAATCACAGCTCTAATTCCCGCATAATTAAGTTAGTAAAAGATTAGTAAGAAAATTATTAAGAGAAAGCTACCGTATTGGTAGCTTTTCTTGTATCTTTGCCCAATTACAAAATTATAATGAAAGCTACTGCAAAGACCTATACCGTACAAGAGGCAAAAGAACGATTGGAAGCCTATTGTGCCTACCAAGAGCGTTGCCACCGCGAGGTAGTAACAAAACTGCGTACTATGGGTATGATACCTTTGGCTATTGATGATATAGTGGTACACCTGATACAAAACGGCTTCCTAAACGAAGAGCGCTTTGCTAAAAGCTTTGCCCGTGGTAAGTTTCGCATCAAAAAATGGGGACGCGTGCGCATAGAACGGGAACTAAAAACCAGAGGGCTTTCGGAGTACAATATTGAAGTGGGCTTAGAAGAAATTGACGAAGAAGAATACATAGATACTTTTGAGATAGTGGCTGAGAAAAAACAAGCTACTATCAGAGAAAAGAACCCTTATAAAGCTAAAGCTAAACTGGCTAATTACCTACTGTACCGCGGTTGGGAGCCGGATTTGGTTTATGAGAAAGTAGAAGAATTATATGAAAAGTAGAGCACAGGAATCAACGAACGCTATAGAGCGTATGTATGTAACGATGAGACACCTCTTTTCAAGGGGTTTCTATAAACCTATGGGTATCTCGGGCGAGGCACTACGCGAATCACTACTGGTATTGCGCCCAGAAATCTATGGAAGTATTGCTGAGAGCAAATCGGAACTGAGCGGACTTATTTATGTACTTGACCGTCTGCCGGAAGGGATTGAGCAGTGTAAATACATCAACCTAATTGCTGATGAGGGATACCGCCAATCGCACTTCAAGCCTATTATCCCACCGAAGCGTCGCCGCAATTGTTACCGTATAGACCCTGAGCAGATGAATATTGAAATCACTCGTGGTCGTTCGGATATTTACGACGTGCTTACGCACCTTACTTTCTTATTTATAGAGTCACACAAAATCGCCGACCGCATTCTGTTAGACGACAATAAAATTTCGCACGATTGGGCAAAATTAGAAGCCAATATACAAAAGAATAAACTCACCCTTGCCGAGCGTGAGGCTACCTTTATACACATAGGCAACCTTTTGGGGCGCACTTTTGAAGAGGTGCTGGGAGCTTACAAAGCCTTAGCTACTCCTACCCTACCCGACCGCTTTATCCACATTATTTACTGGTTAGGCAAGCTCGCTCTGAACGAACGCGTGAACGACGATAAGCGCACTATCACCTTTAGCACTGTATTGCGCGAGCGTATCGGGCATCACCTGCACGGAGAGATATGGGCGGAACACATCAAGCATATATTACTAAAAAATGGACTCTTAGAACGCCCGTTACACATCATCAGTGCCAATATGCACAGCGTGATGAACAGCTTATTTGCTGAAAAAGCACTTGCCAAAGAAGTGGAAGTAAGCTCACGTATAGAACTCTTCGAGCTCCTAAGTCTGCCCGAAAGTGAACCTCTGCGCAAAAAAGTGAAGGAATATGCTCATAAACACGGAATGATTTCGGTAGACGATACTTCTGGTACGAATATCGACGTGCAACTGTTTGACACTGCCAAAATAGATTTTACAGATACACCATACGAAGTACATCATCTTGAAAAGGGTGAAAAACCTGTGATATTAGTAATGGACTACGCTTTTGGTGAACAAGCCTTTGAGACCATAGATGAACTCCTAAAACCTTATCACAAAGGAGGCAAGACCTATTTCTTAGACGTGCTTTCTATCTCAATTATGGGTAAGGCAGGCATCTTGGAAGGTGAGAAAGGAGACCTAATGATTCCTACTGCACACATCTTCGAAGGTACGGCAGATAACTATCCTTTCCACAACGAATTTACCAAAGCCGACTTTGAAGGTAATGGGCTGAAAGTGTTTGAGGGCTCTATGATTACTGTGTTGGGAACTTCACTACAAAACAAAGATATATTAAAATTCTTCCTACACTCTACGTGGAATGCAGTAGGCTTGGAGATGGAAGGTGTACATTACCAAAAAGCTATACAGTCGGCATCAAAAATACGCAAGAGCATACGTGAAGATGTGAAAGTGCGTTATGCCTACTACGCTTCCGACAATCCTTTGGAGACTGGTAGCACTCTTGCCTCAGGAGGCTTGGGAACTACGGGAGTAAAGCCTACCTACCTCATCACCTTTAAAATATTAGAGCAGATATTTAACTAAGTGCGAGCCATATAGGCATTCATAACAGTACAAGCAATTAAAGTGAACGACACAAGTATTATTTTTAGAGGGTACGCTTTTTCAGAAAGCATTTGCTAATTTGATAATTAATTCCTACCTTTGTACCTTAAAATATTAGTGTCATCAAAATATGAAAAAAATAGGCTTTGTACTGATAGCGTTGTTGGTTGCTATCGCTTGTAAGAAGAATGTAAATTTCAACAGCGACCCACTAGCTTTTAAAGATTATATTTCAGGGTATACCTCAGGGCTTATCTCTGCCCACTCAGGAATAAAAATACTACTGAATGAACCCTTGTCGCAAGACAAAATGGACAAGGTGAGCGACCTTAACCTCTTTGAGATTTCGCCTAAGGTGAAAGGAAAAGTGGTGTGCGTAAACCCTACACTTGTAGAGTTTATGCCTGAAAAACCTTTGGCTCAAAACACAGAGTACCGCGTGTCGTTTCACGTGAAAAAGCTCTATGCAGTACCAAAAAAGGAACTGGAGATTTTCAACTTTACAGTGAAAACTTTTCAACAAGCCTTTCGAGTAAGGTCAAACGAGTTACAGTCGTACAACCGTGATTATTATTTTCTTAGTGCTGAACTCTTGGCTAATGACCAAATACCTTACGAAACTGCTAAAGAGGTTTTAAAAGCAACTCTTGATGGGAAGAAAGTAGGTGTAAAGTTCCAGTCGCAAGGCACTAATAACAAGTTTGTGATTATCTTCGACAGCTTGCCTCGTCTCAACAAAGAACAAACTCTTCAAATAAAATGGGACGTTAAAGACATACCTAAAGAAAACCTCATACCTTTCTCTTATACTATTCCGCAAAAGGGGGTATTCAAGGCACTGAACGCTAAAACCGACGGTGCCAACCAGGCTTTCAGTGTAAACTTTTCTGACCCCTTAGAAAAAGAACAAGATTTTACAGGACTCATAAGCCTCAGCAATACCAATACTGCACTGAAATACAGCGTAAACGGCAACGTAGTGAAGGTCTTCCGCGAGGAACAAAAAGAGGGTGACTACAAGGTGCACGTTTCTAAAGGTATCAAGAATATCTATGGCGACCGCTTGGAAAAAGAAGCAACTTTTGACATCAAATTTTTACAGCAAAAACCCGATATTCGCTTTCTTAAGAGCGGTACTATCCTACCGAGCTCACAGAATTTAAAAATCAACTTCCAAACTATCAACTTGCGCGCGGTGAATGTAACAGTATACCGCATTTTCGAGAACAATATCTTTCAGTTTTTGCAAGATAACGATTTGGGCGGAGGCTCGTATATACAGCGTGTAGGCAAACCTATTGCACGAAAAGTACTCAAACTGAACGACAGCGCGCTCTATCCGCTGAACGAGTGGAATACTTATTCGCTCGACCTTGCTTCGGTGATTACACCCGAACCAGGGGCAATTTACCGAGTAGAATTAGGAATGACCAAAAACTATTCACTCTACGCTTGTGGTGCTAAAAACGAAGAACCTCTTGACCTTTCGTTTGAACAAAAACCATTAAATGACGACGATGTAACCTACTCTCAATACTATGATTACGACGAAGAATTCTACTGGGAAGAAGACGAGGATAGTCCTTGTAAAGACAATTATTACTACGGCAGAACGGTGGGTACCAATGTGCTTGCTTCCGACCTTGGGGTGATTGTAAAGAAAGGACAAACGAACAACTTTACCATAGTAGTAAACGACTTGCTCACTACTAAACCGGTAGTTGGAGCAATAGTAGAGGTTTTCAGCTACCAACAGCAGAAAATACAAGAAGGCAAAACCGATAGTAAGGGAATATTGCACTTAGACCTCAGTAGCCGTGCTTATTTTGCGAAAGTGAAAAAAGACAAGTTCACTACCTATGTGAAGTTAGACGACGGCGCACCACAGTCGGTAAGCAAATACGATGTAGATGGTATGCGCTTACAGAAAGGGCTCAACGGCTTTATCTATACCGAACGTGGCGTATGGCGACCCGGTGATAGCATTTATGTGGGCTTTATATTGAACGACTTTGCCCAAAAGACCCCTGAAAAACTGCCTATCAAACTGCGCTTTACTGACCCTTACGGAAAGGTGATTGCCGAGCGTATGCAGAGTAGCAACCCTACCAACCAGTATGTATTTGGACTAAAAACCAACTCCGATGCGCCTACGGGCAACTGGAATGTGAGTATCTCGGCAGGGGCTACGAAATTCAGCAAACGCATCAAAATTGAAACCATTAAGCCTAACCGCTTGAAGATAGAGAACAACCTCAACGGTAAACTTATCAGTCAAAAGGGCGACAATGTGCGCTTGCAAGTGTTGTGGTTACACGGCTCTCCAGCAGGTAATACAGGTGTGAGCGTGAAAGCGAAGTTCTACCCCTTAGAAACTGCCTTCAAAGGTTATGAAAAATACGTGTTCAACAATCGCGCTTATCAGTTTGAGAGCGAAGAAATGAACGTATTTGAAGGGCGTACCGATAGCAACGGGAATGCGAATTTCTACTTCAGAACGAACGACTTAGATGCTCCTGGTATGCTAAAAGTGAACTTCCTCACCCAAGCCAACGAAAGTGGTGGCGATTTCAGTACCGATGTGAGTACCGCTTCTTTCTCACCTTATAGTGAGTACGTAGGTTTACGCTTGCCCGAAACCAACAAATACGATTATTACAACACCCAACAAAACCACACTTTCGATGCAGTAGTACTCAGCGAAGACGGCAAACCACTCAGCCATAAAGACGTGTCGGTAACCGTGTATAAAGTAGGCTGGAACTGGTGGTGGGACGCTTCGAACCAGAATATCTCTACCTATAATAGCAGTAGTAGCAATGCTATTTACACCACTAAAAACATCACTACCGACAGCAGTGGTAAAGCACGTTTTACACTCAATATTCCGGATGCCGACTGGGGTCGCTATTTTATTATGCTCACTGATGACCAAAGCGGTCATAAATGTGGCACGACTACTTATTTTGATTGGGGTGACTGGACTGGCAAATCGCGTGGCAGTGAGGGTAGTGAAGCGGTAATGCTCGCTTTGGGTACTAACAAAAAAGAATACAGCGTAGGTGAAAAAGCTAAGATTAGTTTCCCGTCAGACAAAGGCGGTCGTGCACTCATCTCGGTAGAAAACGGGAACGATGTACTCGAAACTCACTGGGTAGAGACTGCTAATAAAGAAACTACTTTTGAGGTACCTATCACCAATAAAATGACGCCTAATGTGTATTTCTATGTTACCCTCTTGCAACCGCACAACAAAACGCTCAATGATGCGCCTATACGCCTCTATGGGGTGATACCGGCGAAGGTGGTAGACAAGAATACCGTCCTCAATCCTATAATCCAAATGCCCGACCGATTGATACCTAACCAAAAGGTACAGATAAAAGTAAGTGAGAAATCGGGTAAACCGATGACATACACTTTGGCTATCGTAGAAGATGGATTGTTGAACCTCACCCGCTTCAAAACTCCTAACCCTTGGAATACTTTCTTTAGCAAAACTGCTCTTGGAGTAAAGACTTGGGACGTGTACGATGATGTAATAGGTGCTTATGGAGGTACTATCAATCAAGCGTTCAGTATAGGAGGAGATGAAGATTTAGGCGGTGCTGATGCACAGAAAGCAAACCGTTTCAAACCGTTTGTGATATTTAGAGGTCCTTTTGAACTGAAAAAAGGGGCAGGGAATACTCACACCGTGAAAATTCCTAACTATATGGGCTCTGCTCGTGTGATGGTAGTAGCCAGCGATGTGAAAGGCAACGCCTATGGTAGTGCTGAGAAAAAGGATATACCTGTGGTGAGTCCGTTATCGATTTTAGGTTCTTTACCACGCAAAGCTGTGCCTAACGAGAAAATCGTGTTGCCGGTAACCGTTTTTGCTATGGAAAAACAAGTGAAGAACGTATCGCTACAAGTAGAGACTAACGGTTTGTTTAAAGTAGTAGGCACACGCAACCAACAGTTGCACTTTGAGAAGACAGGGGAGCAAATGGCTTACTTTGAACTTGAAACCACCTCGCAAACAGGTATCTGTAAGGTAAAAATCATTGCTACTTCGGGTAAGGAAAAAGCAACTTATGAGGTGGAAATGGATGTGTACAACCCTAATCCCGTTACTTATGTAGTACAAAACGCCGTACTACAAGGCGGACAGTCACATTCTCTCAATATTAATCTCTTTGGTGAAAAAGCCAAAACAGTATTAGAAGTATCGAGCTTCCCAGGGGTGAACCTCACTCAGCGTTTGGGTTATCTTATCGCTTATCCGCACGGTTGTAGCGAGCAACTCACCTCAGGGGCGTTTCCTCAACTTTTCTTAGCTGACTTTGTAACCCTTTCTAAAGAAAAAGCCGATGAGGTGAACCGCAATGTAAGTGCTACCATTAGCAAATTGTATGAAAACCAACTCTCTAATGGAGGATTTACCTACTGGAAAGGTGGCAAGTATGCCGATGATTGGGTAACCTCGTATATAGGTCAGTTTTTTGTAGAAGCCGAGAAGAAAGGTTATGTATTGCCCTCAGGTAGCAAACAGCGTTGGCTCGACTATCAGAACAATGAGGCGCGCCAATGGCGTTACGAGGGTAAATATCAAAACGATTTTGCCCAAGCCTATCGCCTCTATACCTTGGCTCTTGCCGGAAATCCTAACATAGGCGCTATGAACCGCTTGCGTGAACTCAGTGAGCTCACTCCTAACGCTAAACGCACTTTGGCAGCTGCCTACGCTCTTGCGGGACAAAAGCAAACCGCTGAAAAGCTCTTCCAAACCACTTCCATAGACGACGATGCCGATAGCTATTACGGCTCGGTGTTGCGCAATAAAGCAATGGCAATGGAAACCGCTTTGCTTATCGGTAGGAAAGAAGATGCAGGACGTTGGGCATTGGAGATTGCAGAAAAACTCTCGACTAACGATTGGCTCAGCACTCAAACTACAGCCTATTCGCTTTATGCAATGGCAAAATATGTACAGAAGAACAAGAGTGGTAGAAATATAGCAGCCAGTTATACTTTGGGTGGTAAAACCGAAAATTTAAAATCTACTGAGCCAATGCTACAGAAGGCGCTTGCTACCAAAGGCAATGAGACTTTACAAGTGAAGAACAATGGTAACCAAACCCTCTATGTACGCCTCATTACCAGCGGTATATTACCAGTGGGCAAAGAGCTCGCTATGCAAAACGGACTTTCGCTCAACACGACTTACCGCGATAACAACGGACACACACTTGATGTGACCAATTTGCGCCAAAGTACTCAGTTTGTAGCAACTATTGAGATTACAAACCTCACAGGGGAGAGAGTAGACAATGTAGCACTCACCCAAATTATCCCTTCGGGCTGGGAGATTGTAAACACCCGCTTTACTGACTATGATGAAGGTGATGACAACGGCTATATAGACTACACTGATTTCCGTGACGACCGTGCGAATTTCTACTTATCGCTGAAAGCCAAACAAACGAAGTATATCAAGCTCAAGCTGAATGCTTCGTATGCGGGACACTATTATCTGCCAGGCACTTATGCTGAGGCAATGTACAGCAACCGCTACAACACCCGCACCAATGGTAGATGGGTGGAGGTAATTAGGAAATGAGAAAATGAGAAAATGAGGGAATGAGGGAATTAACAAATAAGATGTGATACTAAAACTGCCTGCAGTAATGTGGGCAGTTTTTTTTATTTGAAAGGTTTCTGGAAAGCTCGGAGGTGCGAGGTCGTAACACGGCAGGCAATTGTAGCACGGCAAGCGGGGAAAAATTAGCAGATTAGCAAATTTGGAAATTAGTAAACGGGAGGTGTGAGTTATACAGGCAGTAATGGAGTTATCGGACGATTCGGACTTGTCGGACGGAAGTAAGACGAGATTGATGGCTTTATTGGGGAGAGCTGAGGGGATAGAAAGATATCGGAGAAGTTCAGAAGGGAGAACTTAGGTAAAAGGTAAAAGATGAGCTGTAAAATGGATGGGGTTAGCTTATAGAGAGCTTATAGGAAGCTT
>NZ_KB291231.1:4064-4272 GCF_000318255.2 Capnocytophaga sp. oral taxon 380 str. F0488 | reverse complement strand
AAAATCTCTCCCTCCCCTCTTCCGAACTTCTCCGCTTCCTTTCGAATCCCTCAACGCTTCCCCCATTTGCTAATTTTTCCTCGCCTGCCGTGCTACGACTGCCTGTGCGGCTCGCACCTTTGCCAAAGTTAATTATCAGTATTTCTGGTATTATTGACATTTACCCCATTTTCTAATTCTCTCATTTCCTAATTTACTAATTTCCCCG
>NZ_KB291231.1:3829-4044 GCF_000318255.2 Capnocytophaga sp. oral taxon 380 str. F0488 | reverse complement strand
TCATTTCCTAATTTACTAATTTCCCCGCTTGTCGTGCTACAACCTCACACCGTCACTACATTCCCCCTTTGAACGGAAGTCCGCGATAGCGGAGTATGTGAGAGGGGGATGTTGTTTCCTTTGAAGGTAGCCAACGAGGACTCACAGCTAGATATGTGAAAAGAGAATGTTTCTTTTCAACCAAGTAACCCTATTTGTGGCTTGTCCCCCTTCGG
>NZ_KB291231.1:0-3809 GCF_000318255.2 Capnocytophaga sp. oral taxon 380 str. F0488 | reverse complement strand
GTAACCCTATTTGTGGCTTGTCCCCCTTCGGGGGTTCGGGGGCTTATAAGTGAGTCGGAAATCTATAACCGAGTAAAGAATTATATTTATAATCAAATTGTTCAACTCTTGATAGGTACTTTAACAAAAAAAGACTGCTGTAAAAAGCAGTCTTTTCTTTTAAGTAATAATATTCTTTTAAAACTTATACCCTACTCCTATTTGTATCACACGGTTTTTAAATTCTACAGAAGGACGGAAGGAAGAAACTCTTCCTTGATTGTCTAATTCTGTTTTACTTTCGTTAGATAAGTTAGTAAGTCCTAAATTGAAAGTAGCGTCGAAGAATAAGCCAAAAGGCAAGTTGTATTCAGCACCCAAACCTAAACCAAAGTCAAACCTTTTCTTAGGAGGAAGTGATTGAGTCTCTTCTTTTTGGTTATCTCCTTCTCCTTTTATCTCTATTTTAGTTAAGTAACCTAAGTTTACCCCTACTTTAGGGCGAAAACCAGCAATATCATACTTCACCCAAAGAGGAATGTTAAGCTGTTGCGTATTCCATTTCCCCTTTTGAATATCTTCCTTTTGAATGTCAATCTTACCATTGTTATCTATGGTAGTAGCTTCAAGTGATTTCACTTTAGCTCCTTGAAAAGAATAGTCTATACCTCCTTCTACAAATAAATGGTCGTTAAAGCCGTATTCTATAAAACCTCCAAAATGAAAGCCTGTCTTAAAGCCTGTTTTATATTCAATGGCTGTTATCCCTTCAGAATTGGTAAAAGTAGTTTTAATATTAGAAACCGTAGGGAAAAGTAATCCTGCTTTAGCACCTACTTTAAACTCTTGGGCGTTAACCGCTGTAATAGTAGCAAACGCCACTGCAATAGTGGTAATAATTCTGTACATTTTTTTCTTTTATAAATTAATTTAGAGCAAAAGTACGAATTTACCCCCCCCCATATGTTAAAATAATGTTAAAGTTTATGTTAAATATAATACTACCCCTGATTATCAGTCTATTTACCACAACCGTTACCAAAGCTTCTGCCTAAAATTAAACCCTCAAACTCGTCCCACAAGTTCCACTTGTTCAATACTCTTGTCCTACCTGTCTCACTAATCCTACAGCTCAAAGAACTATTTTCTCCACTTACTCATTTTCCAATTCTCTCATTTCCTAATTTACTAATTTCCCCGCTTGTCGCTTTTCCGTCACTACACTCCCCCTTTGAAGGTAGCCAACGAGGACTCACAGCTGGATATGTAACAAGAGAATGTTTCTTTTCAAAGTGTAAAACGAAAATTCGCAAACCAATTTTGATAAGCTATAATAAAAAAACACTTTGTCAAAAAGTATCGTAGCAGTACGTGCGGTTAGAGACTTTGACAAAGTGTAGTATGACGCTAACTATGAGTGTTACAATTCCATAATTACTCTGTTGAGAGCTCCGATGGTCTTATCTAAATCTTCGTAAGTAAGGGCGTCGTTGAGGAAATAACTTTCAAAAGCGCTTGGAGGTAAGTAGATACCTTCGCGTAGCATTCCGTGAAAATACTTGCGGAAACGTGCTGTATCGCTCTTAGCTGAGCTGGCGAAATCGGTTACGGGTTCTTCGGCAAAGAAGAGGGTAAACATCGAACCAAAGCTATTGATTTGGTAAGGGAACCCTGCGCGTTTCAGTACGTTGTCGAAGCCTTCGTGCAAGTAAGCTGTCTTTTTGGCTAAACTGTCGAACACCTCAGGTTGTTCATTCAGCGCTGTGAGCATTGCCAATCCAGCACTCATCGCCAAAGGATTTCCGCTAAGAGTCCCCGCTTGATACACGGGACCTTCGGGAGCTAAATAGCTCATAATTTCTTTATTAGCAGCAAAAGCCCCTACCGGGAGTCCGCCACCAATCACTTTTCCGAAGGTAACGATATCGGCTTTGATACCAAAGACCTCTTGCGCTCCGCCTTTTGCCAAACGGAAGCCGGTCATCACTTCATCGAATATCAAAAGCGCCCCGTTTTCGGTACAGAGTTCTCTCAATCCTTCCAAGAAACCTTCGGCAGGAGGCACACAGCCCATATTTCCGGCTACGGGTTCGATAATTACGCAAGCGATTTGCCGTGGATTGGCTTCAAAGAGGGCTTTTACGGAGGCTAAATCGTTGTAGTTTGCTAAAAGCGTATCTTTAGCCGTGCCTTGAGTCACGCCAGGACTATTGGGACTACCAAAAGTTGCGCCACCACTACCTGCCTCGATGAGGAAAGCATCGGAATGTCCGTGGTAACAACCGGCAAACTTGATAATCTTCTCACGACCAGTATAGCCACGAGCCAAGCGAACGGCACTCATACAAGCTTCAGTTCCGCTATTCACAAAGCGAATCTTATCGATATGAGGCACCATTGAGACCGCTAATTCGGCGATTTGGACTTCGACTTCAGTAGGAATACCGAAAGAAGTACCTTTCTTGGCGCGCTCGGTTACTGCCTCAATTACCGGAGGGTAGGCGTGTCCTAAAATGAGTGGTCCCCAAGAGGCGATATAATCGATGTACTTGCGGTTGTCCTCATCGGTGAGGTAAGCGCCTTGGGCTTCTTTGATGAAAATAGGGTGTCCCCCTACGGCATTGAAAGCGCGTACGGGTGAATTGACTCCGCCAGGGAGTACTTGTTGTGCGGCTGCGAATAGTTCGCTACTTCTTTTGTAAAGCATATCTTTTTAGGTAAGAGGTAAGAGATAAGAGGCAACAAGCAACAGTTTTACCTTTTATCTCTTATTTAAGTTGAATATCAAATTGAGTAAGGTCACGGAATTGTTGTAAACGGGTGAGACGCTCGTCTTGGGTGAGGGTAAGCAGGCGCTCAGCTCCAAATTTCTCGATGCAAAACGAGGCGATGTTCGAGCCGTGAACAATAGCATTTTTTAGATTGCTGAACGAATAGTCACGGGTTTTGGTGAGATAGCCTACGAGTCCGCCAGCAAAAGCATCACCAGCACCTGTGGGGTCGAATACTTCGGCTAAGGGGAGTGCTGGCGCAAAGAACACTTTGTCGTCGTGGAATAATAGCGCCCCGTGTTCGCCTTTTTTAATCACCACGAACTTCACACCCATTGCCATAATGCGCTGGGCGGCTTTCACGAGTGAATACTCTTTGGTAAGTTGGCGTGCTTCTTCATCGTTGATTGTAATCATATCTACGCGGGCGATTACCTCCATTAGCAAGTCCCAAGTGTGGTTCATCCAGTAGTTCATTGTGTCCATCACCACTAATTTGGGGCGCGATAGCATTTGGTCGAGTACGTCCATTTGCAGAGTAGGGTGGAGGTTGCCGAGTAAGAGCACTTCGGCATTGCGGAAGGCTTCGGGTACTACGGGCTTAAAATTGGTAAGCACGTTCAGTTGGGTGTCGAGGGTATCGCGTTGGTTCATATCGTTACGATACTTGCCACTCCAAAAGAGCGTTTTTCCTCCGTGCACTATCTCAATGCCCGACACGTCGATATGGCGCTGGGAGAGGAGGTTTAAGTAGTCTTGTGGATAGTCGTCGCCTACGATAGAGACGACAGCTGAGGGGACTTCGAACTGAGCGGCAGCAAGGGCTATATAGTTAGCCGAGCCCCCCATAATAGCGTTGCTTTTTCCGAAAGGAGTTTCTATTTGGTCGAAAGCGATACTTCCGAGAATGAGTAGTTTATTCATTTAAAATAGGTAAAACCAGTAAACAGTGGATTTGTGAGTAATAGATTTCGGGGGCAAAGGTAGTGAAAAAAGTGGATAGAGAGAAGGGAAAGGCGAAAAAAGTTTGTCACGTCCTAAAAAAGGTTGTCATAATTA
>NZ_KB291230.1:23773-35059 GCF_000318255.2 Capnocytophaga sp. oral taxon 380 str. F0488 | reverse complement strand
ATATAAAAAGTTGATTCATAATATAATACAACAACGCTAAAAATGTTAAAAATAAGGTTTCGAGGCGAAAGAAAGAGGAAGAGGTGATAGGCCTTAGGCCATAGGCACTAGGGGATAACTTCCCCCTTTACACATACTCCGCTCTCCCAGGGCACATACCCAGCTGTCGCTGGCTACCTCAATGAGGGGGAATGTGGCGAGTCGTTTATTCGGTAAGCCCCCGAACCCCCGAAGGGGGACAAGCTGGAAAAAGGTGACAAACCTCCCTCCTTACACATACTCCACTATAACGGGCTTCCTCTCCGAGGGGAATGTAGTGACGGAAAAGGGGAGAAATGACGAATGACAAGTGACGAATGACAAATGCGGATTTTCTTCAAAAGGGGATTGCGGTGGTGGTAAGACGGTGCGAGTCATACGGACAGGTGATGAATGAACGAAGGCACAATGAAGATAAAGCGGAGACACAATGAAGATAAAATGAAGATAAAATGAAGATAAAGCGAAGGTACAATGGAGATAAAGCGAAGGTACAATGGAGATAAAGCGGAGGCACAATGAATATAAAGCGGGGGTACGATGAAGGAGAAAAGAAGCTATTTTAGTGTGTTTGGGTATTTTTTCAGTATATCTTTTTTTGCTTTTCAATTTTATTCGTATCTTTGCACGCTAAGTCAGCAGTAAAGAACTCATTCTATCAAAAGATTACGAAAAATACTTGTCCGTTTCTTCCTTATAACCCTTGTGTTACTTGGGGTTACGGCTCTGCTTTTGACCTTACCCGCCACCCAAACCTTCATCGCTAAAAAGGTGGTGAACTACCTGAATGAAGATTTTGATATCGACCTGAATATAGAACGCATACATCTGAAAATCAACGGGGATGTGGATATTAAGCGAGTGCTTATTCGCGACCACAAGCAAGATACGCTTATTTCGGCAAAGAAACTCACGACTTCTATTTTAGACTTTAAACAGCTGTTTGACGGTAATTTGTACTTTGGACACATAAAGGGTGATAGTCTCATTTTCAATATGAAAACCCATAAGGGCGATACTTTGTCTAACCTGGACGTGTTTGTAAACAAATTCGATTCGGGGGAACCCAGCACGGGCAAGTTTGTGATGAAGGCAAAAAGCATCAAGCTAAAAGACAGCTATTGCCGTATTTCGGACGAGAATAACGCCAACCCTTCTATCTTGAAAGTAGACCATCTGAACACTAAGCTAAATGACTTTAAAATCTTGGGTAGCAAAGTGTTTTTTGAGATGCAAGAAGGGAACTTCCGCTTTGATGACAAACTGAATGTTACCCACCTAAATACACAGTTCAGCTATACCGATAGCTTGATGCAAGCCAAGGATTTGCGACTGCAAACGGCATTGACGGACATTCAGGGTACTATAACGATGTTCTCTCACAACGGCAGTTTTGGCGATTTTGTGAACAAGGTAGTCTTTGACGTTAATCTGCCCAAAGCTACGGTAAACACTACCGATTTGAACGCTTTCTACAATGGTTTTAACGGAGGTAGAAATATTGTGTTAGAGGGCGTAACGATGAAAGGAACGCTGAACAACTTCACTATTCCGCAGGGGAAAATATCTTATCAGAACACGCTTATAGAGGGAGATTTAACTTTCCAAAACCTATTAGCAGAACACGCTAATATAGCCGTGATAGGCAAAGGTGTATATGCCGAGAGCATTTATAACGATTTGGCTTACTTAATGCCTAAGGATTTGGGTGAAAATATTCCAGCGGAGCTACAAAGGTTAGGAATGTTTTCAGTAGAAGGTGATTTTGCTTACAGAACGACTTCGCTACAAGCCAACGTATTGCTGAAAACCAATGACGGCGAAGCACATATTGACGGCTCTTTGGAAGACCTTACTCATACCGATAAAACGGCTTTTAGAGGTACGCTCACTACGAATCAGTTTCATTTGGGCAAGATTTTAGACGACCCGACTATGGGTGCACTCACTGCCGATATGACAGTGCGCGGACAAGGATTGAACTTTAAAACTATGCAACTTTACGCGAATGGCACGGTTCATTCGGTGGGCTATAACGGTTATAACTACCAGCGCATAGGCATCAATGGGGAGTTTAGGAATCAGGTGTTTAATGGCAAAATAGACGCAAAAGACCCGAACCTTACGATGAACTTCAACGGACTTGCTGACCTATCGGGCAGAAACAACAAATTTGACTTTCAAGCGGATATTGCTATTGCTGATTTGCACGCTTTACGCTTTATGGAAATGGACAGTGTATCGCAGTTCTGTGGTAAGGTAGTGATAGACATTTCGGGCAATCAGTTGGACGATATTGTGGGTAAAATATCATTTAAACACACCAATTACATCAATTCAGCAGGAAGTTTTACCTTTAAAGACTTCGAGGTCGTTTCAACCTTGAACAATGGAGTGAAAGAAATCGCGATTAATTCGCCTGATATTGTGAGCGGGAATGTAAGAGGAAAGTTCAAGTTAGCTGAGCTAAAAAAGGTAATGCAAAACGCGGTGGGAAGTATCTATGCCCAATACAACCCGTATAAGATAGAGAAAAACCAGTACGTAGACTTCCATTTTGATATTTACAACAAGATAGTAGAAGTGTTTGTGCCCAAAGTGAAGATAGGCAGAAACACTTTCATCAACGGGAATATAGATGCCGATAAAGGGAGTTTTAAGTTCCAAATGAAGTCGCCCAGCGTGAATGCATACGGCACTCAGATAGACAGTATCAGTCTTGAAATAGACAATAAAAACCCGCTGTACAATACTTATTTTGAAGTGAAGAAAGCCGATTTTGGGGTGTATGCCATTCAAGATTTTAACCTGATTAATACCACTATCAAAGATACGCTTTTCTTCCGTACTGAGTTCAAAGGGGGCGATACCGGCAGAGATACTTATGAGCTGAATTTCTACCATACTTTGAACAAGAAACAACAGTCGATTATAGGGATTAAGAAATCACTGATAAACTTCAAAGGCAATGCGTGGTATATCAACCGCGAGAATGCGATGAATGAGTACAACAAGATTGTGCTCAACCGTACTGCCGATACGATTAAGGTGAGCAACTTCAAGATGGCGCACCAAAACCAATATATGAACCTCAGTGGGCTCATCACTACCAAAGATTATAAGAACCTGCACTTAGTTGCCCATAACGTAGCGATGGACAAGATAGTACCCGAAATCAAAGGGCTCAACCTCACGGGAACGCTCAATGGTAACGTGTCGCTTACTCAACGCGGGAACTTATATTACCCTTCGGCAGACCTTTTTATACGCTATTTTAAACTGAATGGCTATGACTATGGCGATTTGGAAGTGGGTATCTTTGGTAACAGTGATTTGTCGTCGTTTGATGTAGGGGCGTTTTTCTCTAACGGGCGAGCTCTTGGCTTTGCTACGAGAGGGAAAATTAACTTAGACAAGAAGCGGGGTACTTTGCTCGACCTTACGGCTTATTTTAGAGACTTTGAGCTCTCGCCTTTTAATCCGTTCTTGGAGGGAGTCTTCTACAACCTAAGAGGCACGATGTCGGGGCAAGTGAAGATAGACGGTAGCGTAACTGACCCACTGATGGACGGCGAACTCACCTTGCACAAAGCAGGTGTGGGGATTACGTATCTGAAACTCAATACCGATATTCAGGAAGGTGCACGGATAAAGGTAAACAACAAGACGTTTGATATAGACAACTGGCTACTGACCGATACCGCTTATAAAACACAAGCCAAACTGAATGGTTCGATTAGGCATAACAAACTATTAGATTGGTTTTTAGACCTAAGATTGCAAACCCTTGGCAAGCGCTTTATGGTGCTCAACACCCCTTATACTGATGATGCGCTGTTCTACGGGACTGCCTTTATCAAAGGGAATGCGAGCATTAAAGGAGCATTGGACGAAATTGCGATTAAGGTAAATGCGAAGACCGAAGAGGGTACGTCCTTCAAAATACCGCTCAGCGATAGTGAGAGTGTGGGCGATGACTCGTTTATCACTTTTGTAGAGAAGGGCGATAAAAAAGTAAAAATTAACCGAGAATTGGAGTCTATCAAGGGGTTAGAACTGAACTTTGAGCTTGATATCCTTCCTACTGCCGAAGTGGAAATTGTGATGGATAGAAAAACGGGTAGTAACCTTGTGGGGCGTGGAGCAGGTACGCTTCTTATTGAAATTAATACCAACGGTAAGTTTAATATGTGGGGGGACTTTATCACCTATTCGGGCTTTTATAATTTCAAGTACGAAAACATCATCGACAAGCGTTTTACGGTGCTCCCAGGGGGGTCTATTTCTTGGAGTGGCGACCCGCTAAGAGCCACTTTGCGCGACTTGAAAGCGGCGTATACCCTCAGTGCGAACCCAAGTACGCTATTGGAAAGCAGTCAGTACAACCGGAAAATCAACACTCAGGTAATCATTAAATTAGAAGGAGAATTGATGCGCCCCGAAACCTTGTTTGACATTACTTTCCCTGATAGTAGTCCGAGTTTGGTATCGGAGCTCAACTACAAGCTTGAAGACCAAGACCGCAAGCAGTTGCAAGCCTTTTCGCTCTTGGCACAGGGTTCGTTTATGAGCGAAAAGAATACCGACAACCGTTTGGTAGCTTACAACCTCTTTGAAACGGCAGCAGGCTTGTTTAACCAATTGCTCTCGGACGAAGACAACAAGCTGAACTTGGGAGTATCGTACGAAGCGGGGATTAACGACGGTTCGTCCGACATCAACAGCGACCGTTTGGGCTTTACTGTATCTACCCAAATCACCGATTGGGCGAGTGTGAATGCCAAAGTGGGTATCCCTGTGGGAGGAGTGAGCCGTACGGCAGTGGCGGGTAACGTAGAGGTACAATTCCGCTTAAACACCGACGGTAGCCTCACAGCTAAAATATTCAACCGAGAAAACGAATGGCAACAGTATATGCTCGACCGTATAGGGTATGCCCAAGGGGTAGGACTGACCTATTCGGTAGATTTCAATACCTTTAAAGACTTGATGCAAAAGATATTTAAAAAGGGAGGAAAAGTGATAGAACCCAAGACAGAGAAGTAAAAAATATATATCGCAATAAAACTTTGGAACAATAATTGCTATTAGACAGAGACTAAATCATTAAAAACACTAGAAATGAGAAGAATATTTATTGTAGCTTTTGCTTTATTTTTAGGCGTATTTCAGGCACATAGCCAGCAAGTAGACAAGGCAAAAAAGCTATTGGACGAAGTGTACAACAAGATGGTTGCTTACAATAATATCTATATAGATTTTAAGTATAACCTCGATAATATTGCTGAGAATATCAATCAGGAAACCAAAGGTAATGTAACCATTGCTAAAAACAAGTATGTGCTGAATTATCTGGGGGCTACTAAAATATACGACGGTCATAAGACCTATACCATAGTACCCGAGAATGAAGAAGTAACCATAGAGAAAAACGCTAATGACGACAATGCCATTACTCCTTCAAAAATGCTTACCTTCTATAAGAAAGGTTATAAGTACAAATGGGATATACAGCAAAATGTACGCGGGCGCAAAATACAATATGTAGAGCTAAAACCGCAGAAAGCTAATACTGATGTAAAGCAAATTCTGTTGGGGATAGATATACAAACTAAACACATCTACAACCTTATTGAAATAGGAAAGAACGGTACTAAAACCACTATCACAGTGAATACTTTTAAAACAAACCAGCCTATTTCGAACAATATCTTTAAATTCGACCGCGAGAAGTACAAAAAAGACGGCTATACTATCAGTGAATTATAGATGAAGATATTAGACCGCTACATTATCACTCAGTTCCTTACTAACTTTTTAGGAGCACTCTCTATACTTGTTCTTATCTTTGTATTCCACACAATCTTTACATACATTGATGAGCTAGCGGGGCGTGGTTTGGAGTTATGGATTATATTCAAGTTTCTAATCTATTTTATCCCGCAACTTATCCCTATCATTATGCCCTTGGCAGTGGTAATAGCCTCTATTATGACCTTTGGGGCATTTGCTGAAAACTATGAGTTTGCTGCAATGAAAGCCTCAGGTATTTCGCTAATGCGCGTAATGCGTCCGCTGATTATACTGATGGCATTACTGAGTTTAGGCACTTTCTTTTTAGCCAATAATGTAATTCCAGTGGCTTATCGCGAGGTGTATACCCTTAGATCGAACATTGCCAAAGTGAAGCCTGCTATGGCTATAGCCGAAGGAGTATTCTCTAACATAGGGGAGGATATAAGCATAAAAGTAGGAAAGAAAAGAGGAGATAATGACGAGTTTTTAGAGAATGTGCTCATTCACAAAAAGACTCCCGATAAAGTAAATCGCACTGTAATCAATGCCAAGCGAGGAGAACTCAAGAGTTCTAAGACTAATAGTAACTTCTTACAGCTTATCTTGGAAGACGGGACTTATTACGAGGATATTAAAACCAACACTTACGAAGCCCAACAAAAAGTACCTTTTGCCAAAGTGTACTTTAAAAAATACGTTATTAATCTTGATCTTTCGCATTTGAACAATGTAGATTTTAACGAGAAAACTGATGCTACTACCTATCGTATGATGAATGTAGGACAGCTTAATTACGCTATCGACTCACTCCGCACCGATTTCAAACAGAATATTACTGACTATGGCAATAATATGTTTCGTCGTACAGGTTTCTCAGTAGCCCCTCCGCCACCCCCTTCTGCCGAGGAAAAAAAACAAGAGAAGCCTAAACCTGCTAAGGAGATTACTTCGGTGAGAGAGCTCTTTAACAAACTGAATAACACACAAAAATCAATGGTACTTGATATGGCTATCAATACCAACCAAGCTCAGTTAGACAATGTGGAGTTCCGCCAAAGCGACCTTGAATATCGCTATAAACTAATGAACTTACACATTTTAAATCTCAGCGATAAGTTTGCTCTTACGGTAGCTTGTTTTGTGCTCTTTTTCGTAGCGGCACCTTTAGGAGCTTTCATTCGCAAAGGAGGGATTGGTATGCCTTTGGTAATAGCAATGATACTGTTCTTAGCTTATTATTTTATAGGAATGTTTATGAAAAATATAGCTGAGAACAACACTATCAACCCAGCCTTAGCACCGTGGATACCTGCTTTGATACTTTTGCCTTTGGGTATTTACCTCACTACAAGAGTTACTACTGATAAAGAAGTGTTCAATTTCCCTATTACCAATAAACTAATGCGATTTGTAGAAGACAAAGTGAAAGAAATAAAAGGGAAAATTAAAAAGAACAAGTAAAAATCGATAATATCTAATTATAAGTTCATCAATGGATATTCAGAGTATTGAGTATCCATTGATTTTTTATAATATCACAATACCGAAAAAAAAACAATAATACCAATCATCAGAGGTAAAGTTAGCGATAAGTTAGGTATGAGAGTAGAGAAAGAGCTATATTATTTAGATGTAATATAAATTAATGTCCGTTTTCTACTTTTCTTTTGGTATATTACTCATATAGTGTACTTTTGTCGCATATTTCACTAATTAAATTACTCGACATATGGAGACAGAAATTTTAGCACGGGTGCAGTTTGCACTAACGATTGCCTTCCATTACATCTATCCGCCTTTAAGTATAGGGCTTGGACTACTAATGGTAGCCTTTAAAGGTATCTACCTACGCACTGGTAAAAAAGAGTACGACACGCTCGCCCGCTTCTGGACGCGCATCTTCTCACTTACCTTTGGCTTAGGAGTCGCTACAGGGATTGTAATGGAATTTGAATTTGGTACCAACTGGGCTACCTATTCGCGTTATGTAGGTGATATCTTCGGTAGTGCTTTGGCGGCTGAGGGTGTTTTTGCTTTCGCACTTGAAAGTACCTGCCTTGGTATTGTACTTTTCGGTTGGAACAAAGTAAAGCCTATATGGCACTTCTTGGCTACCCTTGGGGTGTTCTTAGGCTCTATGTGTTCCGCTATCTGGATAGTAATAGCCAACAGCTGGCAACAAACCCCCGCAGGTTATGTAATTGCAGGCGAAGGTATGCAAGCCAAAGCCGTAATCACCGACTTTTGGGCGATGGTGTTCAATCCTTCGAGCATAGACCGTATATGGCACGTATGGCAAGGAGCGTTCTTGGCTGGTATCTTCTTGGTATTGAGCGTTCACGCTTGGTATTTACTCAAAGGTCGCCACGTAGAAATCTCTAAAAAAGCCTTTAAAGTAACTCTTATCATTGGTACAATTGTGTGCTTGTTGCAATTGGTTTCAGGACACAGCTCAGCTGATGGTGTAGCTAAAAACCAGCCTGAGAAATTAGCTGCTATGGAAGGGCACTTCAAAACAGGGCCTGGTGATGCTTACATTATTGGTTGGGTAGACAAAAAGAATGAGGAAACTCACGGGTTAAGTATTCCTAAGGGGCTTTCCTATATGGTGCATTTTGATGCTGATGCTCCTGTAACAGGTCTTGACCAATATCCAGTAGAAGACCGTCCTGGGCAAGTGAATGCTGTATTCCAATTCTATCATATAATGGTAGCCATTGGTATGTTTCTCATCGCACTCACCCTCTACGCTTCTTTCTTATTGTGGAGAGGCAAATTGTACAACAAACGTTGGCTCTTGCACATTTTTGTATGGAGCGTACTATTGCCACAAATAGGTAATCAAGTAGGTTGGTTTGCAGCCGAAATGGGTCGCCAGCCTTGGATAGTGTACAAACTCTTGCGCACGAGCGAAGCCCTTTCTAAATCGGTATCGGCTAACCAAATACTCTTTGCGATTATCTTATTCACCGTTATTTATATCATTCTCTTCGCTCTATTCATCTACTTGATGAACAAGAAAATCGTTCACGGTATAGATGAACACGAAACTCAAGAACAATTACAAACAGCATAACATTATACAGATATGGAAACATTTTTAGGAATCGACTACCCTACGTGGTGGTTCATCATTATAGGATTTTTGATTACAGGCTATGCTATTTTAGACGGCTTTGACTTTGGAGCAGGGGCGTGGCATTTGTTCTTCGATAAGAAAAAAGAACGCCGTGTAGCTCTAAACGCTATCGGACCAGTATGGGACGGTAATGAAGCGTGGTTAGTAATTGGGGGAGCAGGTATTTTTGCTGGTTTCCCACTAATGTACGCCGAATTGTTTTCGGCTATGAACACGCCTTTTATGCTTTTCCTCACCTTTATTATCTTTAGAGCGGTAGCCATTGAGGTACGCGGTAAAGAGGACAGCGACCGTTGGCGCAACACTTGGGATACCGTATATAGCGTGTGTAGCATCGTATTGCCTGTGCTCTTAGGCGTGGTAATAGCCAATGTACTACAAGGGCTTCCATTAGACGAGAATTTCGTATACCAAGGAGGCGCACTCTTTACTTTCCTTACTCCTTATGCACTACTTGTAGGTGTAATGACACTCTTGCTCTTTATGGTACACGGAGGTTTGTATTTGCTTCTCAAAACTCACGGAGATATGCACCACCGCATCGAGAAACGCATTAACTATGCATACCTCGGCTTTTTGGTAGTGTTTACAGCAGTAGCGATTTACAGTATGCTCACTCCTCATTTAGCTGAAAATATTGCTAATAGCACTGCACTGAAAGTATTCCCTGCGTTATTGCTCCTCAGCATCTTAAGCGTAGCTTTCTTTATGAAGAAAAAAGACTATAAAAAGGCTTTTGTCGGTACTATTCTCACCATCGTTTTCTTTATGGTGGTAGCAGCACTGAACTTACACCCTACTTTCTTGAGAACTACTTTAGAAACTGGCAATAGCATCACGGTTTACAACGCAGCAGCTTCTCAGAAATCATTAGAGATTATGCTCACTATTACTGCGATAGGGGCGCCGTTATTGCTTTTCTACACTTATTTCGCTTACAAAGTATTCTGGGGCAAAGTAGAGATTGACGAAAATAGTTATTAATACAAGCCTTATAGGCACTATAAAATAAGAAAGAGAGAAAAGGTTTTAAAACTTTTTCTCTCTTTTATTTTGGTAGGTAAAAAATAATTCGTACTTTTGCGCCCGATTTAAACCATAATTAAATAACAAAGCTATGTATGCAATTGTAGAGATAGCAGGGCAACAATTTAAAGTTAGCAAAGACCAAAAAGTGTTTGTTCACCGTTTGCCTAATCAAGAAGGAGAGAAAGTAGCGTTTAATAACGTACTCCTTTTAGATAACAACGGAACCATCACCGTAGGCGCCCCAGCTATAAATGGAGCTTCCGTAGAAGCAAAGGTTTTGAAACATTTGAAAGGCGACAAAGTGCTCGTGTTCAAAAAGAAAAGACGTAAAGGTTACAAAGTTAAGAACGGACATCGTCAGTTCCTTACGCAAATTGTAATTGAGAACATCGTTGCAAGTGGTGCTAAAAGTACCCAAGCAAAACCTAAGACAGAAAAAGCTCCTGTTAAGTCAGCAAAAGCTGATGATTTGAAAAAGATAGAAGGTATTGGGCCTAAAGCAGCAGAAGCCTTAGTAGCAGCAGGGGTAGACACCTTTGCTAAATTAGCTAAGAAATCAGTTGAAGAAATCAAAACCATTCTATCAGAAACAAGTTCAACCTTGGCACACTTAGACCCTCAAACTTGGGCAGCTCAAGCTCAATTAGCCGCTGACGGCAAATGGGACGAACTTAAAAAATGGCAAGACGAGTTGAACGGTGGTATCGTAAAATAATTGTTAAACCTAAAAATCTAAGAAAAAATGGCTCACAAAAAAGGTGTCGGTAGTTCTAAGAACGGTAGAGAATCTCACTCTAAACGCTTAGGTGTTAAAATTTTCGGTGGACAAGTTGCCATCGCAGGAAACATTATTGTTAGACAACGCGGAACTCAACACAATGCTGGCGAGAATGTGTATATTGGTAAAGACCATACTTTGCACGCTAAAATCGATGGTATCGTTAAGTTCGAAAAGAAGAGAGATAACAAATCATTTGTTTCTGTTATTCCATTAGAATCATAATAAAGTTTTTTAATGTTACAACAAAAAAGGCCTTTGGTATTCCAAAGGCCTTTTTTGTAAATAATACCATCTTATTCTACTATAATAGTACATTTAGGGTCTATATTAGTACGCGGGTCAAAAACAAAATCAAAAAAAGCTGCATCATCTTTCTTACCTTGTTTTATCCTCTGATTAACTTTGTTTTCCCTTCGTTTTATTTCCCTCAAAATTAGTGTTTTCTCACCACTTTTAACTGTTCATTACCAACTACTTATATACCCTTTCTATACCAATCTTC
>NZ_KB291230.1:15850-23753 GCF_000318255.2 Capnocytophaga sp. oral taxon 380 str. F0488 | reverse complement strand
CTTCCTATAAGCTCTCTATAAGCTAAGCACACCCTCCTAATAACCTTTTTTCATCAAAATTGCACTCCAGCCTCTTCTGAAATATTCCGTTTCCTTTTGAATTTTCCGACCTTCCATCACCCATCAGTATTTCTGGTATTATGTTAATGTCAGTTCGATATGCACAATATTGATTTACAATAGTATTTGTGTCATAACCTGTGAAATCCAGCAACGAAGTTGCCAATCCGTGCATATCACATTTGTCAATTATCAATTATCAATTGTCAATTGAAAGACTATCCCTGCAAGACTTTTAGGCAGCTTGCTACCTATTTGTTTGATTTTTTTAAAGATTTGTAAGATTTCTGTAGCGTAAGCTACACTTTTCTTACATCTAATTCACGTTATATTATTAAAAAAGGTCAGCAAAACTCTTCTTGCTGACCTTTTTCTTCTGTTTCTATTATCCTAATCTTTACTGTATCGTAATCGTATTGAGTTTGTTATAACCTGTTTGAGCTTCCCATATGCCTTTGTTAGCCAAACGGATGCTGTATTCCGGACGATGAGCAAGACTTTGGTAAGGGTCTGGTAAATTCAAATAAATGTCATAAAGCCCTTTGGAAAGATGTTGAGGTAAAGTAATATCTGCTTTCACTTTCACAGTCTTACCTGCAAACCAACGTCGAGGATCGTCATTGAGCTTAAATACTTGTTTTTCCGAAGTGCCTTTTCTCACTAAAACAATCTGCACATCACGACGATTATACGGCGAAGCAAAGCCCTCATTTTTGAGTTCAAGCTCTATTTGCAAACGTCCTCCAGGCACTGGGTTGCCCGTAAATTTACTGTAATTAAGTGCAAAACGATAGCCTAATTTTCTTTTCATATCGTCCATACACCTGTTTTTCCAACTATTAATAGTACCCTCGTGAAAGTCCATATTAATATAACTCCAATGATACAAAGCCATTTCTCTTAAAGCATTGCTACATTCTGTAAAACTATTAGGCGAGGTGCAAGTCTCTCCGCCCATCACCACATACTGCGTCTCCCGCTCCATATACTTGCGGTAGTTTTCATTAGGATAAGTACCCATATTAGGAGCATCAGCTAAAAAACAATCGTTATGGAAGCCTATGCGTGATAAGTCACTGCCATTGTAAGCATTTCCCTCTGTAAGATTCGTGTGCACATTGATGTTTTGGGTAAATATCTTTGCCATTGGGTAGCGCACACACACCATTCTATCCTTAGGTAAAATGCTTAATTCTTTTGCCAATACCTTTCTGCGGGCTTCATAAGCTCCTGCGTTTTCTTGGGGTTCAAAGCCGTAATGATTGGTGTAATACCATTCGCCCCAAACACCCACAAAACCTGCTTCCCATACAGCTATGATATCGGCATTTTCACGAATTATTGGTGCCAATTGGTTAAGGTGTCTTTCCGTCCAATACCACGAGGTATCTCCTCTACCATTGTAATAATCACCTTGGTCTTTTGAATAAGCAAAGCGTAAAACCACCTTAGAGCCTCCTTCGCGAATGACTCGCATATTATTCCGAATCCGATTTAAAAAGTACTCTGGAATGTCTTTCTCCCGAAAGTTATTCATATAATAAATCGTGAGAATAAGACTTATCCCCTCCTGATTTCGCTTCTGTCTCACCCAATCTGCATTAAGTGTCCAATCGCCTTCTCCTTGGTCTTGATGGGTTAAAAAACCTCTTTCAGGATTTAAAAACACCTCATTAGTACCTTCATATCTCACTGTCTGATTGAGAGAAGGAACTGCTGGGGGCGTAACGGGTGGTATAGGGGTGGTAGTAGACGTAGTAGTAGAGGTTTTGGTAGTAGGTGACTGTGTACCTCCTCCATTGTTAACGTCATCTTCTTTGCTTTGGCAAGAGATTATGGTGGTTAGTAAAACAAAAAATGTTAAAAGATATTTTTTCATAGGATTTTAAGTTTACAATGCATAATTTATTACTTAATCTTTACAAAATAAGGCAATCGCTCCAAAGGTACTTTTAGGGTGTATGCTTTGCCTCCTTTGTACTTTTTGCCTTGTTCATCTTGCCAAGTGCCTTTGGGGAGTTTTACCGTGCGAATATCGCTTTCGGTCATTACAGGGGCTACTAAATACTTATCGCCCAGCATATATTGGTCTTTGCAATTAGCGAAACCCTGATGAGGAAAAGCATACTCCATACTGCGCACAATAGGTTCTCCTGTTTGTGCCGATTTTTTAGCTTCGGCTATGATATAGTCGCCTAATTGTTCGTGCCATTTGGCGTATTTGATACAGATAGCCAAATTCTCTTTCGATAGAATGCGCCAAGGAGCTACTGAGAACTGCATCATAGGCATCATCGAATGTATTTGGCAAGAGCGCACGATGAGTTTCTGATTGAACTTAGTAGGGTCTACATTCAAGAAACTGCCGTATTCCCCTCCGCCTATCATATCGGGGCAAGCAAATGCATAACCGTTGAGTCCTGCGGCTATCATATCGGGGACTAAACGGGCGACCCCGTCCCAAGAGTAACTTTTGTCGCCCAAACGCTGTACCAAAGCCTGTCCGCCCAATTTCCAGCAAGCGCGGAACTCGTTGTAAGGGAATTCCAAGCCTAATTTACCCCAAAGAAGAGACTGTTCAGTATCGTAAGATTTTTGGTCGAAAACGTCAACATCTTCCGCCAAATAACGCTCTGGGTCACCTGCATCAAACTTAAATCCATCGATGCCGTATTCTTTTTGTAGGTCTTTAAGCATATTCACAAAGTAGGCAAAGGCTTCGGGATTGCTGAGGTCGTAGCAAGCGCTGAGTCCATTCCACCAATCGAGGATAGCAGGGGTGTCAGCTCCTTTTTTCTTCACTAAATAGCCTTTGTCGCGCAAAAAGCGGTACTCTTGGCTATCGGGTGATACAAATGGGCATACCCATACCATTACTTTGAAGCCCATTTGGTGGAGCTGGTTTATCATTTCTTTAGGTGTAGGGAACTTATCGGGGCGAAATTGCCATACGCCATAGTCTTTTTGCCAGTTGTCATCAATCATTATTACTCCCGTTGGCATTCCGTTGTCCAGAATAGCTTTGGCGTAGGCTAAAACGTCCTTTTCGTTCTGATTGTAAATAAGTTCTATCCAAGTGTTGTATTGTGGTTTGGTAAAGAACACTTCGGGGGGGATTACCCCAGAAGGTGGAAAATATTGTTTACTCACTGCCTGATAGGCACTTTTGAGGGTAGAGCCTGCTGTGTGGCAACTCACCTCAGCCCGTGAAGGAGTGATAAGTATCTTTCCTTCTTTAAATTGGTAAGCAAAAGGAGCTTCCGAAGCGATATAACGCCCTTGATTAGAGTACAGAAAGGGCACCGATTGATTGTTAAAATTCTCGGTGCGCAAGTTGTAAATACGCTCCGATGGTTGGTAAGGCATCTCTTTGCCTACGCCCGTAAAGCCACCCCACCATTGTTCATTGGGTAGTAGGGTGATTTCAGTGGGCTGTTGTGCACTCGCCCATAGCGAACTGCACAAAGTAATAAAAGCAAATATTCTTTTCATTTGTATGTTTTTAGTCGTTAGTTATTAGTTCTTAGCCGTTAACTTTTTACCTCTTATCTCTTACCTCTTACCTGAAATAAATTCTGAGGGTGATACCCCAAATTGTTCTTTAAAAGCTCTTGTGAAATACGACGGACTATCGATTCCTACTTCGTAGCATACTTCACTGATGAGCTTATCGGTAGTTTTAAGCAGTTCGGCGGCTTTGTCTAAGCGTATTTTGCGAATGTAGTTCGCCAAGGTAAGCTCGGTAGCTTGTTTGGCAAAGCTGTACAACTTAGTGCGGTTCATACCGAGTTCAAGGCAGAGGTTATCTACCGAGAAATGTGGGTTTTGCATATTGGTCACTACCAAGTGAGTGAGCTTGTCTAACTGTTCTTGTTGTTTTTTATCAATCACCTTCTGACGGATATTCTCAATAGGAGCGTGTTGTTTGCTCTTGTTGAGCAAGTTGCGCACATTGGTTTTGAGCAGTTTCACATCAAAAGGTTTCGTAAGGTAGGCATCAGCACCTAACTCAATTCCTTCTATTTGCGACTCTATTTGCGATTTCGCCGTGAGCAATATCACAGGAATAAAGCACGTTTGCAGGTTCTTTTTCAGGATAGCACAGAGCTCAAATCCGTCAATTTTAGGCATCATCACATCCGATATGACTAAATTAGGAAAATGCTGGTTGCACTTCTCAATCGCTTGTTCGCCGTCGGAGGCGAGAATGATGTTGTACTCTTTGATAAAGATGTTTTTGAGTATCATCAGTACCTCGTGATTGTCGTCTACTAATAGCAAGGTAGGTTTATCTTCTTGGGGCAAATTTAACATTTCGTCCTCTTCTTCGCCTATGTGTTCATACTCAACCGCATAGTCCGATAAGTATTCTTTCAGCTGAAAAGCACTGTCCTGTAACTTCTGTTCGGGCAATAAGTAACTATCGTCCATAGGGAAGGTGATGATGACTTCGGTACCTACATTGGGCTTACTGCTAATGATAATCCCACCGCGATGCGCTTCAACTAATGATTTTACCAAAGAAAGCCCGATGCCCGAACCTACTCTTTTTTGTCCTTGTCTCTCTACACGGTGAAAGCGTTCAAAGATTTCGGATAAGGTATTCTTCTCCAGCCCTATGCCTTCATCTTGCACTTTTACCACCAACTGTTTGCCTGGCAAGGTATGCGCAGTGTTCTCAAAGGCGCTCTTGTAGAGCGGTGTGAGCTCGCTCAAATTCTCTACCGAAATCGATAAGCGTATAGTGCTTCCCGCATTGGAGTACCTAATAGCATTGGAAAGAATATTCGAAAGTATCTTGCTAAAATACTTCTCATCTAACCACAACTTCACTTCTTGTTCAGGTAGTGTTAATTGCAAGGTTATAGCCACTTTGCTTGCCCACTCCTTAAACTCGTTGTAAATGGCTTGCACATAGCTGTTTGCCGAAATGTAATTGGCTTTTAGCTGAGGTGTATACACGTCCATACGGTGTATTTCAAGTAGTTCGTTCACCATATTACTGAGCTTACCCGTATTGCGTTTGAGGGTATGCACATACTTATTGGAAGGCATTTCCTCTTCCATTTCAGTTACTGCGTGGCTCATTAGGGTAAGTGGTGTACGGAACTCGTGTGAGACGTCTGTAAAGAACTGCATTTTCATCTGCATTAGCTCTTCTTTATGTCGCTCTTTTTCCTCTTGTACAGCTATAGTATGCTTCATTTGCGTCCATCGCATAAAGTACCTGAAACCTATGTACAGCAAGCCTGTAAGGCCAAGTGCATAGAGGGTGTATGCCCACCACGTAAGCCAAAAAGGAGGCTTGGAGACCACTGTAAGCTCGGTCTGCGCTCCGCTCCACTGTTGCCAATCGCCTACCTCTACTAATAGTTTGTAAGTACCATAAGGGAGCTTTTGGTAAGTGGCGTGTGGGACAGGGTCATTCACGGCTATATAATGCCAATCAGTGTCGTAATCCTCTAATTTATAACGGTAGCGCAACCGCTGAGGTGCATTGTATGACAAAGTGGTGAAGTACACCGAAAAATCGTTGTTTGGGTATGCAATCGAAAGCACATCGGTAAACTCTATACACGAATTGACTACTTTGCCGTTGTTTTCAAACCTGCTAAAATGTACTCTTAGGTGAGCTGACGAAAACATTTGCGCTTGTGGTTTGAAATAGTTAAAGCCGTGTGAGCCTCCAAAGTACAGATTCCCCTCAGCATCTTTGCAAGAGGAAGCCGTCCCGAAACTGTGTCCTTGCAAGCCATCGTTGTTGCTGAAAGCCGCAAAACGTTTTAGTTTTGTATCAAAGAAACTCAAGTAAAAGCCTCCACACCACACATTGCCAAAAGCATCTACTTCCACACTTTCAATATCGTTAGAGGTTGCCCCTTCTTCTATACCGTAATGTTCGGCAGTATAAGTGAGTTTGCCATTAGCGTTATCAGTGAGAACCACCTTGTTGAGTCCGCTACCCATAGTACCTATCCAATAAGTATCTTTGTCTTTATCAATTGCCCAAAGATAATTACTACTCAGGCTGTGCGGGGTTTTAGCGTCGGCAGCGTATTTGAGCACACGCACTACCTCGCCTTTGGCATTGAGTTGCAATCTGTTTAAGCCCATTACCGAGGTTATCACGAGTTCATTCTTAGCTTTATCCACATATATTTTGTGGAGCTTGTTAGTAGATAACCTACGAGGTTCAGGCGTTGTTTCGGTAAAGGTGTAGACGTTTTGCCATTGTCCTTTTTGCTCTTCAAAGCACTCCAATCCTGAATAGGTAGTAATCCACAAACGGTGAAAGGTATCGAGCTTGATATCAAATATATAATCGTTACACTGTGTTGCAAACGAACCGATAATGCGTCGGCTTTGCTTGTCTATCCCCCATACCCGTTCGCGAACCGATACGTACAAGTGTGCTTTATCGCTCTGAATACTCGTAACGTTAGGCGAAAGCTCAGGAGCATTGCAATAGTGCTCGTCTAACTGCTGGCTCTGGGTGTGAAACCTAATTACTCCGCCGAACTTATTGCCTATATACACATAGCCATCGGGGTCGTAGTGCATCGTGCTTACAAACTCCGAACCCACTTTGCTCTGGGGTTTTATCCATACCGTCTTGAAGAACGCATCGCGCGTACTGCTGTACGATACACCATTAGACCAAGCCGATACCCACAAATTGCTCTCTTTGTCTAAGAACACACTGTTGATATGATTGCTTGCCGAGTACGGATTCAAAGGCGAGTGACTGTGTTCTTTCAGCAGAGAAAGACTGTTTTTATCCAACTGAAAGATACTTTCTTCATTCACTACCCACACGTATTGCCCGCTGAGTGTAAGAGAAAGTAAATGTTTGTTCAGGTCAAATTCCTTTTTAGCGACTATCGTATAGGTGTTATCGGGCTTACAGGCATACTTCACTAAGCTATCTCGGTAAATCACCCACAAGTAGCCATCGGCATAGAGCATCTTTACGATACCCGAACCTATGTTGTTCACCTTTTCAGGTAGGGCTTTTAGTCTGCCCTTGTCAGGAACGTAAGCCGATAACCAAGGGAACCCCGAAAGCCACACTTCTCCTTTTTCGCTCACTGCTATTTGCGGATTGAGTTGCGAAGTAGTGAGTTGTGAGGCAGAGCCAATAGGCAATGTTTTTAGCGTAAGTGCCTTCTCGCGCTGATTCCATACTACTTTAGCACGCCTAATTTGGTTTTCGCTCAAAAGCCAAAGTTCATTGTTTGTGCCTTTTTGTAAGAGTTTTACTTTGGTATAGAAAGCCAAATCAAGAGGGTCGTCGATTTTGAAATTGACAAACTGTTTGAGCCGAATATCAAAACAAGCTACTCCTGCTTCGGTAGCTACCCAAAGGTAACGCCCCATAGGTTGCAAACTGTACACACGGTTGTAGTACACCGAGTTGATAGGGTCTTGCTCGTACTTGTAGGCATCAAGGGTATAGCCATCGAAACGGTTCAGCCCTCTGTGGGTGCCTAACCAAATAAAGCCCAACGAATCCTGAGCAATGCAAGTAACGTTGTCGTGCAACAGACCTTCATTGCGCGTAAGATGGTGGAAAAGGAAAGTTTCTTGCGCTTGAATTCTCACCACCAACTCTTCTGTGAAAGCGATAGGAAAGAGAAAATACCACAACAGCAGGATTCGCAGGAGCTTTATCGTTCTGTTCATTTGTCAAAAATTCATTTAGAGGGCAAAGATATAAAATCCTTATCAAAAGCTCAAAATACCCAAATCTAAAAACTGATAAGTAACCTTCATTTCTTCATCTTAGATTCGCCTTACCTTCATCGTAGATTCGTCTTTTGTTCGTCATTCCTTCGTCTTTTGT
>NZ_KB291230.1:9450-15830 GCF_000318255.2 Capnocytophaga sp. oral taxon 380 str. F0488 | reverse complement strand
GAGCCACTGTAGAGCCACTGTAGACCCACTCTTCATTCACCTCTTCTTCGTCTTTTCTTTACCCTATTCGTACAGATTACACCTCATCACTATCCTATGGGGTCACCGTAATTTTGATAGTGCGGTATTCAGTGTTGTACTTGTACTCGTCAGCACTTACAGTTCCTACATCAGTTTTATAGCCGTCTTTTGAATAGCTTTTAAAACCACTGCTACTGCCCACTACCACTACCTCATAAGTTCCTGCTTTGTCATACGTATGAGTGTATTTGGTCACACCAGAATCATCGGTAATGGTAATACCTTTTCCTGTATCGAAAGCCTTATAGTCAATAGCTCCAAAGTTAGCCGATTCAACAAAATAATCGCCTATATAGCCAATGCCAGCACCCACTGTAGTAAACAGAATCTGAATATAAGAAAGTGTTGCCATTTTTTTGTTTACAGCACTTTCCCACGCTGAAATGGTACGACCAATATCAAAAGTGTAATCGGTATACTCAGTTTTGGGTTCTACAAATAAATCCCAAACAGTATCGTCTTTGAAGGTTACAGCTGTATCCCCTTCGGCTATACCTCCCAAACGTATCACGATAGGGAACTTTGTTTCTTCGGGGTGTTCGCTTTGGTCGTTAGTACTTTTCAAAGTAGTTGTCGCAAACTTCATTCGTAAAGTCATCTTCTTGTTACTTCCTACTTTGGTGTTTACATTAAGGCGCAAAGCTTCATACCACCAGTTAGGGTGTTTGGCATTCACTTTCACTACATTTTTACCTATGGTAGCATCGGTTACTACTTCGGCTTGACTGCCAACTAAGTTATCACCGCTATTGGCGTTGCGCACTTCAAAAGCGCCATTGGCTAAAGTAGTGCTCCCTACTTGTGTAGAAGTAAAGTCTACTTTGTAAGGTTTCACATCAGGGTCGGTAGGGCGATAGTTTTTACCTTGTAATTCCTCTGAAGTTTTCCCTTTGAGTACATTGTCTATACTCTTTTGGTAATCGTGCCCTTCATCACCGGTGTAAATAGCCAAAGCATTTACATTGTGATGAATAGTAAAAGTTACGGGGTCGCCTACCTTCACTTGGGTTTTATCAGCTGTTACTGATAGGTCTACGTCTTCAGGTTTATCCTTAGTACAAGCACCCAAAGCCGTGAGTAGCAAACTGCTAATGAGTAATATATATGTTTTCATTTTAATATCCAGGATTTTGAGTTAAATTCTTATTTGCGTCCAATTCGCTAAGCGGAATAGGTAATAGCTGGTGATAAGGGCGAACATTCTCAGGCGCAGCAGGTGCTGGAATACGGCGTTCCTCCCCACTGATAAACGGATTGTTGATACGCCAGTTTTGGAAAGCTTGTACCAAAATGCCACGGCGTACGAGGTCACACCAGCGGTCGGTGGTTTCTCCTACAAGCTCGCGTGCACGTTCATTTAAGATTTCAGTGCGGAAAGCGGTATAATCATCGCTGTAATGTTTAGCTGTCCACATAGCAGTACCTGCATAGTCATAACCATAAGAGGAGGTTTTCCAATCGGGTACTACGGTGTTTACATCGTTGATATGAGTTTTATCCAAATCACGAGGCAATACATCGCGGTGTACGATGCGTCCGCCTGCTTTATTAGAGATACGAGCGCGTTTACGCACTAAATTCACCGCATCGTAAGCGCTTTGCACGTTGGTGCCATTCATTGTTAAAGAAGACGAGGGTGTGTAAGCCCCAGGTGAATGGTTTACCTCGTTATAAGCCTCTGCATAGATGAGGAGTACATCAGCAAAGCGAAGTAGCGGTTCATCCATACCGAAGTTCTTGTAGTTATACGAAGAGGTATCAGCTAATGGGAAACGGCGGAACTTACCGATACTCCACATCACCCAGTTATTGTTTTCGGTAGCCTTACTAAGAGGTTGGTCTACACGGGTATCTTTGTAAATATTGTAGTCCCAACCCCATAACTTACCATTGTCGAGTACTTGCACACGTGGGCAGTTCCACAACCGGCGAATAGAGTCGGAGGGTTCATAAATCATACGGTGGTAATCGGAGCTGGAGATGTTATCCCAAGAACCTCCTAAGTTTTCATTACCTCTCATTCCGTAAAGCATTCCTGTGAGGGTACCGGTATCGTCGCCTGTAAGACCTTGTACACACCAAATGACTTCTTTTGGAGCTTCGCTTATTTTCGTTTTAGCGTTGAATACGTCAGGATAGTATTCTACTAATTGGTAGCGACCGCCTTGTATGACCTCTTTGGCATAGTTCATTGCTTTGGTGTAGTTTTCAGTAGCCGAACCAAGCACTTCACGTCCGTCGCGTTGTGCTACTGAGGCAAGCCACAAGTGTACTTTAGCCAAGAAACCGCGACAAGCATCTTTGGTAATACGTCCGTATTGGTAACCATTGCCTGTATCGCCTTTTTCGGCTACGTGAGCCATCGAGTAAGTAAAATCGGCAATGATTTGCTCAAACACCTGCTTCTGTGGAGTACGAGGCACTTTGAGGTCGTTGAGTGATTTGGTTTCTTTCACAACCAAAGGCACATCGCCAAACCAACGCACCAAATCGAAGTACAAGTAAGCGCGCACACCACGAGCTTCGGCTACATAGCGTTCCCAGTTATTGATGCGACCTTGGTGTTCGGTTACATTATCGATTACCGAGTTGCAGTTCTTAATGGCAGCATAATGTTGTTGCCACATTTGGGTAATATAATCGTTGTCTGACCCAAACTTGTAGTTACGCAAGCCTCCCCCTTCGTCCCAATCGGCGCGTTTGGCAAGGTCGGTACTGATTTGTTTGGTACCGTGCCCTGTAACATACACATCGGTGAGGTAACGATAAGTACCGTTCATTGCTTGGCGAGCATCCAATTCATTTTCATAGAAAAATTGAGATGTAGGGGTGCTCTTGGGGGTTTCTTCCAAGAACTTGCCACAACTGCTCAATCCGAGGCTTGCCCCTATTGCTATAATGGTGATAATATGTAATTTCATAATCTATATCTTTTAAAAACCAACTTCTACTGAGAATAAAACCGATGTAGGTCGTGGGTACGGACTCATATCGAGACCTGGGGCTAAGCGGGCAATAGTTCCATAGCCCGTATTGGCTTCGGGGTCAAACCCTGAATAACGTGTCCAAAGAGCGAGGTTAGTACCTGTTACCCCTATGCGCAATTTGTTGAGTTTATAAGGCTCTAATACCTCCTTAGGCAAATTGTAGCTAAGACTCACGGTTTGCAAACGCAAGAATGAACCATCTTCTACTAAGTCGCTGCGGAAAGCGTTTTCAGCCCAGAAACCACCTCCAAAGAGCGGGAAGTTACGGTCGGGGTGTGCTTCCGACCACACGTTGTTATAAACGCTTTGTGTGATATTGTCGATATTCTTAGTGCCTGTGAGGTAGTAAGCATTACCGTTTACCACATCGTTGCCATACGACCAACGCAAGAAAGCGTACAATTCCCAACCTTTATATGAGAAAGTGTTACCTATACCACCCGTGTGCAATGGGTTTACATCGGCTACTGGTACACGGTCGTTAGTATCGATTACACCATCGTGGTTGATGTCTTTCACACGCAAACCTCCTAAAGCTACGTTAGGCCCTGGTTGAGCGTTATCCACTTCGTTTTGGTTGTGGAATACTCCATCGGCTACATAGCCATAATAGATACCTACCGGCATACCTACACGCAAGAGCACATCACTTTTGATTTTGGAGTTGATACCTCGGTCATAAAATTGTTGATACTGACCTTCGTCTAATGAAAGGATTTTGTTTCGGTAGAAAGAAATATTGAAATCGGTTGTCCATTTGAAATCGCCTTCACGCAACCATTGTGCATTGAAGCTCACTTCGAGACCTTTGTTTTCCATTGAACCTGCATTCTTCCACGCTTTTTGGAATCCCGAAGTAGAAGGGATATTCACTTCCAAAAGCATATCGTCTATGCGTTTGTAATACAATTCAGTAGAAAGGGTGTAACGGTTTTTGAGGAAGGACAAATCTAAACCAATATTGTATTGCTTTTGGCTTTCCCATTTAAGATTGTCGTTAGCAATATTGCTGGTATAACGACCGATTTCCACTTTGTTACCGTCTAATACTACTTTGTTTTTAGCGAGTTGTGCTAAAGATTGGTAAGATGGGATTTGGTTGTTACCTGTCATACCGAAACTACCGCGCAAACGCAAATTGGAAATAGCTTCTATTTTCTTGATAAAGTCTTCTTCGTGAGCATTCCAAGCCAAAGAAATAGCAGGGAAATAACCGTATTTGTTGTTCTTACCAAATTTAGAAGAACCATCGGCACGCAAAGAAGCATTGAGCACATACTTGTTGTTATAACTATAAGTAGCCCTACTGATGTACGATACCAATTGGTTGCCATCATAAGTGTACAAAGGCGCATAGGTTACTAACCCTTGGTTGATACCCCAAATACCTTGTTTGGTATCCTCGAAGTTAGTAGACTTATTGTAAGTATAATCTGTCCAATACTTATTGGCTTCAAAAGCACCCATTATGGAAAAATAGTGCTTATTGATGCTCTTAGAGTATTGCAAACGGGCTTCATATACCCAGCTGTTCTCATTGCGATGAGAGAGTTCCATACGTCCGCGTTCTGACTGTCCGAACCAAGTGTCAGGCCCCCAAAAACGGTCTTGACCAATAGTGTGTAAACGGTAAGAAGCACTGGTGTTAAAAGTCAAATCTTTAAGCAGTTGATAGCTGAGGTATACATTGGCGTTGAGCTCATTGTATTTGGTGTTGATATCCACTTGGTCTACTGCTACCTTAGGGCTCATCGTACGAATATTAGGATAGCTCATCAGGGTACCAAAACCAGGGTAGTCTAAGAAAGGAGAAGTTTGCAAAGCTTTGAGAACCACTCCATTTTGAGACCAATCGCTTACGGGATTTTTATCCTTAGAAACGGCATAAGAGAGGTTGATACCTGCATTCATCTTATCGTTAATCTTCTGAGAGAGGTTGAGACGTGAAGTAAAGCGGTTGAAAGCAGAACGCTTGATAAGTCCTTCTTGGTTCAGATAGCCCACTGAAAGCATATAGCGGGTTTGGTCGGTACCACCCGTGATACTACCGTTTGCTTCGTTTTTGGTACCTGTTTGGGTAACTTCTTTCAGCCAATCTTTTACGGCAGGGTGATTCCAGCCTTTTTCAGCAATCATTCGTTGCCAAAAGTCTATTTGAGGTTGATTGCCCCAAGTGCCATAATCGAGCATTTTGTGAGCATAATCTTCAGCATTGAGCACCTTCAAAGGGATATTAGGCATCATTTCAATAGAACTTGCATAACTGAAGTTAAATTTAGGTTTAGCGAGTTCCTTACCTTTTTTGGTGGTGATAAGCACTACTCCATTAGAACCGTTAGACCCGTAGATAGCTGCTGCGGCGGCATCTTTAAGGATTTCCATTGACTCAATGTCGTTAGGGTTTAAACTGAGTAGCGGATTGGTAGCCACATCTTCATTGGTATTGGTTACCCTTTGGGTAGGCATTGGCACCCCATCAATAACAAAGAGCGGTTGCGTACCTCCTGTGATGGAGTTCACCCCGCGAATTCTAAATGTGAGTCCGCTGGAAGCAGAACCATCGGAAGAGATGATTTGCACCCCACTCACTTTACCTTGCAACGCTTGCAATACCTGCGATGGACTGCTTTGGGCGATGTCAGCCATCTTCACCGAAGCTACTGCCGTAGAGATATCGCTTTTGCGCTGTGTACCGTACCCTACAAGTACTACCTCATCAATCTGAGTGACCTCAGGTTCGAGAGATACATTGAAAGTACGTGTTTTACCTACGGCTATGGTTTTGGAGCGATAGCCCATAAAGCTCACTACTATTTTATCGGTAGGAGCTACACTTAGGGAGAAGTGCCCTTCAAAATCAGTAGCCGTACCTGAATGTGCGTGCTCTACGGCAACGCTTGCACCAGGGAGGGGTTGTTTGTTTTCATCGGTAACTACCCCCGTAATAGTTACTTTTTGCGCCAGCATTGGGATACTGAACAGCAAAATACAAATGCTAATGATGCTTTTCATTATATAAAATTTAAAGTTTTTTCTTTGGGACAAAATTAAGGAATACTTAACAAAAAGCACTTTACTTATTGTACATTTTTCTTTACTAAAAGTTATTTTTCTGGTAAAAACGTAAGTAATCAATAAGTTAACGTGAGCTCAACGTAAGAAATATCGTAGTATTTGTGTTACGAAAAATATACAGAATAGAGGCACAGGGGCTTTTTAAAAGGAAATAAAAAGGAATTATAAGTAACCAGTAAAAGTGTTTTTTGGTTGAAAAGAGCTTGGGTTAGCTTATAGAGAGCTTATAGGAAGCTT
>NZ_KB291230.1:0-9430 GCF_000318255.2 Capnocytophaga sp. oral taxon 380 str. F0488 | reverse complement strand
ACGAATCTTGGACGATTGGTATAGAAAGGGTATACAAGTAGTTGATTAATACTATAATACAACGATTAAAAAGTGCTAAAAATGAGGTTTCGAGGCGAAAGAAAGAGGAATAGGCAATAGGCCTTAGGCCATAGGCAATAGGGGGGAGTATGACGGAAAAGCGAGAATGTAGCGACGGAGAAGGGAAGAAATGACGGTGTGAGCCGCACAGGCGGCTAAAATTAATAAATGAGTTAATTAGCAAATTAGCAAATGGGGGCGGGAGAATTAAATAATGTAGATTTAGAGAGCTTATAGAAAAGACGAACAAAGAACGAACAATGAGTGTCTCTACAGTGGCTCTACAGTGGCTCTACAGTGGCTCTACAGTGGCTCTACAGTGGCTCTACAGTGGCTCTACAGTGGCTTTACAGTGGGTTTACAGTGGGTCTACAGTGGGTCTACAGTGGGTCTACAACGAACAAAAGACGAAGAAAAGACGAACGATGAACGAAGAAAAGACGAACAAATTATAAACAAAAGGCGAAGAAAAAGTGAAGGTAAGTTAAAGCTAAGATAGGGATAAGAAGAAAGTTCGGTTGTATTTATCAATGCAAAAAAAAGGGGATACCAACGCAAAAGCGAAGATATCCCTTTTTTTAATATATTTAATGATTAAAAATCGATAGAGGTATCGTCTTCTCCAGAGTCTTCTTCTTTCTCCTTGCTACAATCTATTTGGATTTGTACATTCTGAGGAGCAGGGAATGCAGCTTTGGAAACAGCTAAGTCAGCATCGGCATAACACTTTTTCATATAGTATCCCCAAATAGGTAGAGCCATTGTAGCCCCTTGTCCATAAGCCATACTACGGAAGTGTACTGCACGGTCTTCGCCCCCTACCCATACGCCTGTTACAAGATTAGGCACCATTGCGACAAACCAACCATCGCTGTTGTTTTGGGTAGTACCGGTTTTACCAGCTATGGCATTGGTAAATTGATAAGGATAGCCAGTCATCACATTTTTATATACAGCGTTGTAACTATCAGCTCCTTTGGTACGCAATCTCGCGCCTGAACCGTAGCGAGTAACACCTTCCAAAAGATTTACTACCGCACGAGCTACTTCGGCATTTACTACATCGTGCGTTTCAGGAGTATTTTCGAAGAGTACTGTACCGTTTTTATCTTCAATACGGGTAATCAGTACAGGTTTTACATATACGCCTTCATTGGCAAAAGTACCGTAAGCACCTACCATTTGGAAAACAGTAGCATCAGCAGTACCTAAGGCGATGGAAGGAGCTTGAGGCATATTGGAAGTAATCCCTAACTTTTTCACTAAGTTAATGACAGGAAGAGGACCTACTTTATCCATTAAATTCACCGTAATAGAGTTTACGGAGTTTGCTAATGCATATTTGAGAGTCATCATCTTACCGGTAAAGTTACCTGTGGAGTTACGCGGACACCACGCTTGCAGGTTACCATATTTATGGGCTTCTACACAAGTTTGTATATCGGGCAGCTCTAAACAAGGAGAATAGTGGAGCTGGTCAATAGCTGTGGCATAAACAAAAGGTTTGAAGGCAGACCCAGTTTGGCGAGCTCCTTGTATGACTTGGTCGTATTGGAAATGTTTGTAGTTAATACCACCAACCCAAGCCTTGATATGCCCTGTTTGGGGTTCCATAGACATCATTCCTGTGCGCAAAAAAGCCTTGTAGTACAGTATAGAATCGCGAGGGGTCATTACAGTGTCTTTCTCACCTTTCCAACTGAATACGCGCATATCGGTCTTTTTATAGAAAGAGTCGCGGATTTCCTTTTCGGAATAGCCTAAATACTTTAAGTGAGCCCAGCGATTAGAGTTTTTCATTGCCTTTTCAATTAGGGCTGCGTACTCATCTTTTGAGACCTTCACGAAAGGGAACATAGGGTTCTTTTTAGGGTTATTTTCGGCGTCGAAAGCCTTTTGTAGTCGTTGCATATGGGCTTTAACGGCAGCCTCAGCGTAGGCTTGCATCTTAGAATCGATAGTAGTGTAGACTTTTAGTCCATCGAGGTATAAGTTGTGCTTGGTACCGTCTGGCTTAGGATTGTTTTCAATCCAGGTTTTCATATAAGTACGCAAGTATTCGCGGAAATAGGTAGCCAAACCGTCGTTATGGCTCTCAGGAGTGAATTTAATTTTTAAAGGCAGTTTTTGTAGAGAGTCTTTTTCCTCTTGAGTAATGTAGTTGTTCTTTGCCATTTGGGCAAGTACTACATTACGCCTATTGGTGACGCCTACTTTATTTTTCACTGGATTATAAAGAGCGGAGTTTTTAAACATTCCGACCAGCATTGCCCCCTCTTCTATCTTGAGGTTTTTAGGTTCTTTATCGAAGTAAATTTTGGCAGCTGAGCGTATACCATCGGCATTGTTATTAAAGTCGTAGACATTAAAGTACATTGCCAATATTTCTTCTTTGGTATATTGTTTCTCGAGACGAGTAGCAATAACCCATTCTTTTATCTTTTGAGTATAACGCCCTAAGCCTCTTTTCTTTTCTTTATGGAAGAGCTGTTTAGCCAACTGTTGGGTAATAGTTGAAGCCCCTCCTCTGCTACCAAAGAAAAACATTGCGCGCAAGGTGCCACGTACATCGATGCCTGAATGCTCATAAAAGCGTTCGTCCTCGGTAGCAATAAGCGCATCGACTAATGATTTGGGCAAATCTTTAAACTTAATAGGGGTACGATTCTCGTCTAAATAGAATTTTCCTAAGGATTTACCATCGGCGGTAATTATTTCGGTAGCTAAATTGGTTTCGGGATTTTCTAAGTGTTTGAAGTCAGGCATCTCGCCTAATAGTCCCAAAGACGCTGATAAGAACAGCAACATAATTGCTACAATTCCACCAGCAAAGATATACCAAAACCATTTTACGACGGGGCTTATACCCTTTTTGGTTTGACTATTGTTTTCTGTGTCGTTTGTTTTTTTCATATCTTATTTATTAGTTTATCAATGAAAGTTTACTTTCTGTTTTTTACTTCCTCAACTCTTAATCCTACTTCAGTAATTCCTTTGAGCACAGGCACGCCGTTGTTATCGCCTATTTTTCGCATTGCTTGTTCTATTTTTATGAGATATTTACCTTTAGTAGGGAATGTGAAATTCTCTTTATACCACAATTTACTCTCTTTTACGGCTGAATAGCCATAGCCTAACCACTTACCTTCGGGGGTAGCCATTTCGTACTCCAAAGTGTCTACAATTACTTTATTGCTGTTAGGCAATTCCATTTTAGTAATGAGAAACAGATTGCTGAACTCATAATGTTCGTCATTTCGGAGCATTATAAAAAGGTTCTTCTTTGCTACTGTGTCGTTTTCTTCTAATTCAAAAAACATAGGTTTATGCTGTTCCCAACCATTAGGTAAGGAAACATATTGGCTATATTCCACCCCACTATGGCAAGAAATAAGCAAGGTAAAGAAGGTTAGCAGGCTAAGAATTCTCATCTTTCGGTGTATTGTCGTTATTATTAACTTTTTGTTTGTTTTTATAATTAGGGTTCTTTTTGTTATTCCCATTGGTATAATGAGTATTTTTAGGTTTCGCTTGTGGCTTTTGAGCTTGTTTTTCGTTTGCTACTTCTGCATTGTTATTGTTTTTCTTAGCTCCTTGATTGGACTGTGATTTCAGTTGTTTAGAGGAGTTATTATTGTTACTTTGAGCAGATTTAGCATTCTTTTGACCTCCTTTATTGTCCTTTTTATTGTTGCGTTTGTTCTTTTTGCGCTTAGGAGTATCGAAACGGGTGATGCTGTCTTCTTCTACCGGAGCGAGTTCAATGCCCTCATATACTGAGGTACTCTTACGAGAAGACAAATCGGTTACAATGGCGTATTCTTCGAGTTCCTCGATAGGTTCGCCGTTTTTATTGATTTCTAAGATTTCTTTTACACTATCTACAGATAGTTTGTGCCAAGTAATAGGGTTTTCATCATAAGTGAACCACATTAATCGCTTAAAGATGTCTATCTTTTGACAAGTAGCCATACCGCGTTGTGTATGGAGTTTTGTATCGGTTCTTGGGAAGTCTTGCAGAGCATCTAAATAAGTATCGAGCTCAAAGTTTAAGCAACATTTTAGCTTACCACATTGCCCTGCTAATTTCTGTGGATTTAAAGAGAGTTGCTGATAGCGGGCAGCCGAAGTAGAAACACTTCTAAAATCGGTAAGCCAAGTAGAGCAACACAATTCGCGCCCACAAGAGCCTATACCGCCCAAGCGAGCTGCCTCTTGACGGAAACCTATCTGGCGCATTTCTATACGCACTGAAAAGGCTTTTGCCATATCCTTAATGAGTTGGCGGAAATCTACGCGTCCTTCAGCTGTATAATAGAAAGTAGCCTTAGAGCCATCACCTTGAAATTCAACATCTGAGATTTTCATTTCGAGTCCTAAGGCAATAGCCAACTCGCGTGATTGTTTTTGTACTTCAGTCTCTTTGGCACGTGACTGTTGCCACACATCTATATCGTGCTGATTGGCTTTGCGGTATACGCGGGGCAAGTCGCCTTCCCAATCTATTTTTCGCTTCTTCATTTGCGAACGCACCAACTCACCTGTGAGCGTTACTACCCCCACATCGTGACCTGAGGGAGCTTCGGTAGCCACGACATCTCCTATTTGCAGAGGAAGCTTGTCGACATTGCGGAAGTACTCCTTCCGACTGTTTTTAAAGCGTACTTCCACGCAGTCGAAAAACTCTTGTCCACCAGCTAATTGAGTATTAGCAAGCCAATCGAACACTGAGAGTTTTACACTCCCAAAGCTACTGGCTCGACAGTTGGATATACACCCTTTTTTTGTATGATTGATTGTGCAACTATTGCAACTCATTTTCCTGTTTATTATGTTAATAGTGTTTAGGTAATATACTACCTCAATCGGCAAAAATACAAAAAAATATAATTAGAGCAACAATGTTTAGTGATTATTTTCTTTATTTTTAGGATTATTACCTTAATATAGTCTTTTATTTTAGGTTTATAGACACTATTTCTAAAAGAGATTTCACAGTAGGAATAGGAGGGAGGATTATATTTTCAGTTTGGTTTTTAAATCTGTTTTTTACGGCTTCGGCGGTAGTTTTACCTATACAAAATATCTGTTGTTCAGCTGTGAGGGTATTGTGCGAGCAGTAGCTTTCTACTCCCGACGGACTGTAAAAGAGAATAGCACTTGCGTTCTCTTTTATCTCAATAGGAGTATATTCAGTTTTATAAGCGGTGATTTCTTTTACTTTTAAATTGTTTTCAACAAAGAAGTTGGGGAGGGTATTAAGGCGTTGAGTACCTGCAAAGAATGCGATAGAGGTAAGTTTTTTTAAGGAAGTTAAGTTTTGCTGTAAATGTTGAACCAAATCAGAGGCATAGTGGGCAAAATGCAATACATTAAACCCGTTTTGAGTGAGTAGTTGTTGAGTTTGCTCACCTACACAAAGAACAGGAGTCTCTTTTAAGGTAGTTGCCAAAGGGTGTTGCGATAGGCTCTTCACTGCATTTTGACTGGTAACAATGAGCAAGTCGTAGGGCGGTGTGAGGCTCATTGTTATAGGGCTTACAGTGATAAAGTTGTGTTCGATGAGGTGTATAGGAAGAACTGAAAGGATTGCTTTCTGTTCTTGGGATAAGACTTTTGTAGAGACGATGGTTTTCATATTTGTTATTTAATAAAAAAACTCGGTGAGTATTGCTACGCACCGAGTTTGGTAATGTTAAAGAGGGGTTCCTTCATTGGTTTTGAAGCGATACTCTAAATAAGTATAGGCATCGCGCGGTAGGATTTTTATCCATCGCTTGTATTTCAAGAACCACTTGAAACGGATAGAGCTAAAGAGCCCTTTGGTTAAATAAGCAGCTATAAAAGGGTGCGCATTTAGCACGATACGTCCTTTATAGGCTTCCTCCTTAATAATGCTTTCAAGTTCTATATTGATTTTATCAATTAGAACGATAGGCGCTTCGATTTCGCCTTCTTTGCTTGGATTCTCTTCTTTTGTTTTGATGTTTAGTTCTTGGCGCACTCGCTGGCGTGTGATTTGTATCAGACCGAACTTGCTCGGGGGCAAGATTTTGTGTTTAGCACGGTCTTCGGCCATTTCGTTGCGCAAGTGGTCGAATAATACACGGCGGTTTTCGCTATTGCCCATATCGATAAAATCGACGACGATGATACCACCCATATCACGCAATCGAAGTTGTCGTGCGATTTCGGTAGCAGCGATGAGGTTTACGGATAGCGCGGTGGTTTCTTGGTCGTTATTTTTATTGGAATGGTTGCCACTGTTTACGTCTATCACGTGTAAGGCTTCGGTGTGTTCTATTACGAGGTAAGCTCCTTTTGGCATCGATACGGTGCGACCGAAAGCCGTTTTGATTTGTCGCTCAATATGGAACTTTTCGAATATAGGCACTGATGAGTGATAGAGTTTTACGATATTCTCTTTCTCAGGAGCAATTTCTTGTACGTATTTTTTTATCTGTTCATAGAGTTGCTCATTATCTACGTGAATACCTGTAAAGGAATCGTTGAACATATCGCGGAGGATAGCCCCCGTTTTGTTCACTTCACTCATTACCTTAGAGGGAAAAACCGCTTTTTGAATTTTTCGGCACATCAAAACCCAACGATTGAAGAGACTTTGCAAATCCTTGTCGAGTTCCGCTACTTTTTTACCTTCGGCTACGGTGCGTACAATCACACCAAAACCTTTGGGTTTAATGCCTTGCAAGAGTTTACGCAAGCGTTCTTTCTCGGCTTTACCTTCTATTTTCTGAGAGATAGAAATGCGGTCAGAAAAGGGAACCAGCACGAGGTAACGACCTGCGATAGAGAGTTCTGAGCTGATACGAGGGCCTTTGGTGGAGATAGGTTCTTTTACTATCTGTACCAGTATAGGTTGATTAGGTTTAAGTGTTTCGGCTACAGAACCATTTTTATCGATATCGGGTTCTAAGGGAAAATCTTTAAGAGAAAAGTCTTTTAGTTTTCCAGAGATTACCCATTTAAGGAACTTCAGTAGAGAAGCTAATTGAGGACCTAAGTCGTGATAATGCAAGAAGGCGTCTTTTTCGTGACCTACGTTTACAAAAGCTGCATTGAGCCCCTGTATAGGTTTGCGCACCTTAGCGAGCATTATATCTCCTACTCCTAAGCCGTTAGTATCTTCTTCTTTATGAAGTTCGATGAGCCTACCGTCTCTGAGCAAAGCAAAATCTACGTAAGAGGAACCAGAACGAATGATTAATTCTTTGTCCACTTTGTTGGATTTTAGTTAAACAATACTACTTTAAAGCGAAAAAGTAGTTAAAAACTACTTTTTCTTTTTGTGGCGATTAGCTCTCGCTCTTTTTTTGCGTTTGTGGTTAGCCACTTTATGTCTTTTTCTTTTTTTTCCGCTTGGCATAACTTAATTATTTAATATATTGTGATTTATTAATACAATGTTATTTTTTCGCTTTTTTATCAGTTTTAGCTACTTTTACCTTAGCTTTAACTCCTTCAACGAATACTTTTGCAGGCTTAAATGCAGGAATGTTATGAGCGGGAATTTTCAAAGTGGTATTCTTAGAGATGTTACGTCCGGTTTTTTCAGCTCTAGTTTTGATAATAAAGCTACCGAAGCCTCTAAGATATACGTTTTGACCACTTTCTAATGTGTTGATTACTTCGTTCATAAAGTTTTCAACCGTTAGTTGAACGTCGTTTTTATCAAGACCCAACTTGTCGGAAATCTTTGATACAATTTCTGCTTTTGTCATCTTTATATTGTTTAATTAATAATATTCTCTAAATCCTTTCAGCGTGCAAAGGTACAAATTAATTATTTAATAAACACTATGTTAGAACAACTTTTTTTAGTTTTTATTTTTTAGTGTTTGATAATTAGTTGTTTAAAACATTGTTTTCTAATGTTTTACGATTAAAAAATACTTTTGTCGTATTGTGGTAGATTTTTATGTTACTGATTGAAAATAAGTTTTAACAATTATCTTTTAACTGTAAGCTGTGCTACGTCGTGCCAAAAAGAGGGATAGGATTTGCTCACAACTTCTTTATCGGTTATTTCGAGGGTAGTTTTTAGCATCAAAGGTGTGAAAGCCATTACCATTCGATGGTCGTTATAAGTAGCAATGCTAATGCCAGAGCGCAAGTGTGGGCAAGGTGCTAAATGCAAGCTGTCGTGAGTAGTACTTACATCGGCTCCTAACTTTCTCAGTTCGGTTTGTAATGCTTGAAGGCGGTCGGTTTCTTTGATTTTAAGAGTGTGTAAGCCTGTTAGATGGCACTCTAAGCCCATTGCTACACAAGTAACGGCAATGGTTTGTGCTATATCAGGGGTGGCATTTAGGTTATACTCGAAACGCTTTTGTTGAGGTTCAGCTACTTTTTCAATGGTTAATTCATTACCTTTGAATGAGGAGTGCACTCCAAAAAACTCATAAATAGTTTTTAAGGCACTATCACCTTGCAAGCTATGCGATTTAAAATAGGACAATGAAAGGGTGGTGCCTATGGGCGATAAGGCAACAAAAGCATACCAATAGGAGGCGGAAGACCAATCGGATTCTACTTCCCAACTGTTATGTAGTAAGTTTTTTCCGTTCATTGTGTTTACCTTTATAGTATTGGCTTTAAACGACACTTGCTCTTGTCCTATACAATGAGCTAAGAGATTGGTAGTCATTTTTAAATAAGGCAGAGAGGTAACTTCGCCTTCCAAATGCAAGGTGAGTCCGTTAGGCAAAGCAGGAGCAATAAGCAATAAAGCTGAGCTGTACTGACTGCTGACGTTGCCTTGGATATGTACTTCGTTGTTAATAAGCTTTTTGCCTCTTATATATATAGGTGGAAATCCTTCTTTTTCAGTATATGTAATATCGGCACCTAACTGTTGTAATGCATTTACTAATAGGTGTATGGGTCTTTCTTTCATTCGGGGGGAACCTGTGAGAAGCACTTCTTTGCCCTGTTGTATTGCAAAATAAGCGGTGAGAAAGCGCATTGCAGTACCTGCGTGATGAATGTCTACAACTTCTGTATGAGAGCTAAGAGCTTGTTGTAGCAGTAGGGTATCATCGGCAGTGGAGAGGTTTTGCACAGTGAGTTCAGGGAAGAGCGCTTGCAATATAAGCACTCTATTGCTTTCGGACTTGGAGCCTGAGAGCAACAAATGTTTTCCTGACTGTAATGTGGAATGAGGTAATTGTATGTTCATAAGGTAAAAGATTAATTTAATGGTTAATGGTTAATGGTTAATGGTTAATGGTTAGCGGGATAGATGTTTAATAGGGTGCAAAGGTAGGGAATAATGCTGATAAAACCAAAAAAGCCAATAATGCCAAGAATACCAGGAATGCCAATAATGCCAATAATGCCAATAATGCCA
>NZ_KB291229.1:68088-74928 GCF_000318255.2 Capnocytophaga sp. oral taxon 380 str. F0488 | reverse complement strand
TCGCTCTCTCTAACCTATCCGATTTGTCCGACAAATCAGACCTGTCAAAAAACCATTCTTATCACTACCCATTTCCTAATTCTCTCATTTTCTAATTCCCTCATTTCCTCATTTTCCACTGGCAAAGTTAATTATCGGTATTTCTGGCATTATTAGTTTATTGGCATTAAATAATTGTTAATTAAAATTTATTTCGTATATTTGCACCAAGTTTTTAATTTCAAAAAAATGAAAAGAATAATCCTTTCCCTATTAGTTACTGCTTGCTTGACTGCGTGTAGTAAAAACGATAACGAGGCTCCTGACGACAAGAAGCCTCCCGTTACTTTAGAACCTAAGCCAGCTCCTGAACCTACTGTGGGGGTATATCCTCGCATTGTAACTACTACCCAGCATTTAAGAAAAAAGCAATTGGTTGCTGAGTCTACTATTGTCAATGGTAAGGTTACTAAATCTATTCAGAAAGTAACTGATTTAGAAAACGGAAATGTTACTACTTATATCATTGATTACAAGTACGATGCTAATGGTTACCCTACCGAAATCACCACCTCACGTAAGGGGCGCACTATACTCGATGAGAAAGAAACTTACCGCTTTGAAAATAAAAGATTGGTAGAAAAGATTAAAATTGTAGAGGGGGGCGTTAGAACGGATACTCATAACTATTCTTACGACTCTGAAGGTAAGCTCATCAAGTACATTTACTCTATGCAACAATACATAGACCCTAAACCGAGTGTTAGAGAAACAAACTACACTTATACTGGCACTACTGTTTCAGCTGCTATTGTAGGCGGACATACTGAAACAATTACTTTCGACAGCCGTTGGAATAAATTGAAAAGTGAACAAAAATTCACTCGAACTGCCGATATTTGGGAGTATCAATACAACGATAAACCCAATCAAGCTTATGGTCATTTAGGCGACTTGCTCTACCCCGAAGAGTTTATCTCTAAAAATTGTCTTACCTTAATGAGACACATTTCAAAAGAAGAAGGCAAAGAGGATTCTACTAGCGAATATCGCAGGGAATACCAATACAATGCACAGGGTAATATAAGAGAAATTAAAAAATACGACTCTAACGGTAAGTTAGAAGAAACCACAGAATACGAATATTAGTAATCAACTCAATGAAAACAGAACAAGAATTAGCCGAATTTTACGAGCGCTTAAAGAATGAACTCATCGAGACTTCGCTCTTCCCCACCCGTTATCTCTATAAATTTGTAATACCTACTGATGAAGCCAAACTCAATCAGCTCAAAGAGGTATTCAAAAATACCGATGCCGAAATCACCACACGCCCATCGTCTAACGATAAGTACACAGGTGTTTCGGTAAGCCTTACCGTTAAAAACCCCGATGAGGTAATTGCCTATTACAAAGAAGCTGGTAAAGTAAAAGGAATATTATCATTATGACGACCTTAGAATATAACACCGAACGCCCTCACTTAATCATCCCCGAATACGGGCGACACATTCAAAAAATGATAGAAAAAGCGGTACTCCTTAAAGACCGAGATACACGTAATAAAACGGCTCGAAGTATCGTCGCCGTAATGGGAAACTTATTCCCTCACTTGCGCGACGTCCCTGATTTTCAACATAAACTTTGGGACCAGCTCTTTATAATGTCCGATTTTCAGTTAGACGTCGATTCTCCTTACGAAAAACCCACGCCTTCCACACTTCATAAACACCCCGAAAGACTTAGATACCCTCAAGCACATCCCCGCTACCGCTTCTACGGCAACGTAATTATTCGTATGATAAACACTTGCGTAAATTGGGAAAAAGGCGACCTACGTGAAGCTTTAGAGTATTCTATCGCTAACCATATGAAGAAATGCTTCCTCACTTGGAATAAAGAAAGCGTAGACGATAGCGTAGTTTTTGAACATCTATACGAACTGAGCAACGGGCAAATTGATTTGAGAAAGGCTAACGAAGACCTTACTAATAGTCGTGACCTTATCCGCACGAAACAAAATCTAACTAAACGCACTCCTCAACCGCAACCTCAGCAAGCTAAAAGAATATTCTCAACTAATAAAAAAAATAACAATGGGCGTTTTTAAAATAGAAGGTGGACATACCCTCAAAGGAAGTATCACACCACAAGGAGCTAAAAACGAAGCACTACAAGTGCTTTGTGCAGTTTTACTCACCGACCAAAAAGTTACCATTCACAACATTCCCGATATTCAAGATGTGAATAAACTGATTTCTTTGCTCGAGAATTTAGGAGTCAAAATCCAAAAGCTCGGGAAAGGTACTTATAGCTTTCAAGCCGACGATATCAATATAGACTATTTAAAGTCTGATTCTTTTCATACCGAAGGGCAAGCCCTGCGAGGTTCTATTATGATAGTAGGCCCTCTGCTCACGCGTTTTGGAGTAGGCTATATTCCTAAACCGGGAGGTGATAAAATAGGTCGCCGTCGCCTCGACACCCACTTCGAAGGGTTCATCAAATTAGGTGCCCACTTCGAATATGATGAGAATAACTTTACTTATAGCGTAGTAGCCAAAAAACTAAAAGGAAGCTATATGCTTTTAGAAGAAGCCTCTATTACAGGTACTGCCAACATTATTATGGCTGCCGTATTAGCCGAAGGCACTACAACTATTTATAACGCAGCTTGCGAGCCCTATGTACAACAACTCTGCCATATGCTCAACGCTATGGGAGCCGATATACAAGGTATCGGTTCCAACCTCGTTACTATCAATGGGGTAGAACGCTTAGAGGGTTGTACACACACTATCCTCCCCGATATGATTGAAATAGGTAGTTGGATAGGCTTAGCTGCTATGACCCGCAGTGAAATTACCATTAAGAATGTAGGCTGGGAGCATTTGGGTATTATGCCTACTATCTTCCAGAAATTAGGTATTACCTTCGAAAAGAAAAACGACGATATTCATATCCCCGCTCATACTAACGGCTATGAAATCCAAAATTATATCGATGGCTCTATCCTAACCGTAGCCGATGCCCCTTGGCCTGGTTTTACCCCCGACCTACTCAGTATCGTACTGGTAGTCGCTACCCAAGCACGTGGGGAAGTGCTTATTCACCAAAAGATGTTTGAGAGTAGGCTATTCTTTATCGATAAACTGATAGATATGGGCGCTAAAATTATACTATGCGACCCTCACCGCGCTACCGTTATCGGTAATGATTTCCGTTCACCTTTGCGCGCAACCCTAATGACCTCGCCTGATATTCGTGCCGGTATAGCCTTGCTTATTGCAGCTCTTTCAGCCAAAGGCACCTCTACCATTTACAATATAGAACAAATAGACCGTGGTTACGAAAACATCGACGGACGACTCAAAGCCCTCGGTGCCCAAATAGTAAGAGTTTCCTAATAGATATCCGATAACACATAACATATTAATCATTAGCCATTAAACATTAATCATTAAAAAGTGAATTATAATTTTGACGAAGTAGTTTGCAGAAAACACACCGATGCTCTCAAGTTAGAGGCATTAGCCCCCCGCTGGGGACGCACCGATTTGCTTCCTATGTGGGTAGCCGATATGGATTTTAAAACACCTCCTTTCATAGTGGAAGTGATGAAAAAACGTATGGAATGTGAAGTGTTTGGCTACACAGCGAAACCCGAAAGTTGGTATGAAGCCATTATTAGTTGGCAAAAACGCCGTCATAAGTGGACGATTACCAAAGAAATGATTTCATTCGTACCTGGCGTAGTACCAGCTTTGGCAATGGCAGTACAGGCATTTACTCAGCGTGGTGAAAAGGTGATGATTCAGCAACCTGTATATAATCCTTTTGCTCAGGTAATCCGCAATAACCATCGCGAATTAGTAAACTGTCCATTGGAGCTGAAAGATGGGCAATATTATATCAATTTTAAACTCTTCGAAAAAAAGATAAAAGGCTGTAAACTCTTCCTCTTCTGTCACCCTCATAACCCTGGCGGACGTGTATGGACGCTCGAAGAACTCAAAAAAGTAGCAACTATCTGTGCTCAGAACAACGTAATAATAGTAGCTGACGAAATCCACGCCGACCTTACCTTACTTCCCTACGAGCACATTCCGTTTGCCTCAGTAAGCGAAGAAGCTAAACAGAACTCCGTTGTATTTGCATCTCCCAGCAAGGCTTTTAATATGGCAGGCTTAGCTACCTCTTATGCGGTAATTGCTAATCCTACCCTGCGTCGTCGCTTCGAAAGCTATGTAGAAGGGAACGAATTGGCTGCGGGCAATGTCTTTGCTTTTAATACCGTTGTAGCAGCCTATAACAAAGGCGAAGAATGGTTACAACAAATGCTCACCTACGTTCAAGGTAATATTGATGAAGTGGTAAGTTATATCAAGGAAAACATACCTCAACTAAAAGTCATCATACCTCAAGCCTCTTATTTAGTGTTTATTGATTTCAGTGCGTTACAGCTCAACCAAAAAGATATAGTCGCTCTATGTACCAATAGGGCGCACTTAGCCTTAAATGACGGTAGTATTTATGGTGAAGAAGGCAATGGCTATATGCGCATCAATTTAGCTTGTCCGCGTAGTGTGGTAAGGCAAGCCTTAGCTCAACTCAAAGACGCAATAACTTCAATATAAAAGTCAAGCGCCTAAATAATCTGATTATTTAGGCGCTTTTCACATTTCTATTCTCCAATATATCCAAGCTTTTAATTGAGCTCTTATCTCAATTTCAGCGTTACAATGCTAATCACCGCTAAGAAAATCCCTACAATAAGAAAGCGCATCACTATTTTACTCTCGTGATACCCCTTCTTTTGGTAATGGTGGTGTAAAGGCGACATCAAAAAGATACGTCTACCTTCACCATACTTTTTCTTCGTATATTTAAAGTAAACCACTTGCAATATCACTGATAAGTTTTCAATGAGGAAGATACCACAGAGCACAGGCAACAAAAGTTCTTTGCGCACTGCTATGGCTATTACAGCTATAATCCCGCCTATGGTCAAACTTCCTGTATCGCCCATAAACACTTGGGCAGGATAGGTATTATACCACAAAAAGCCCACCAAAGCTCCTGCAAAAGCGGCTATGAATACCGTCATCTCCCCTACTCTTGGGATATACATAATGTTTAAGTATTCCGAGAAGATAATGTTACCCGAAATCCACGCAAATAGCCCTAATGTCAGGACTATAATAGCCGAGCTTCCCGCTGCCAATCCGTCTATACCATCAGTAAGGTTCGCTCCGTTAGAAACCGCTGTAACAATAAGAATCACAATAGGAATAAATACCAGCCACACATAATGATGATAATTATCTCCTGCCCACGCAATAAGGTCAGCATAGTCAAACTCGTTATTCTTTACAAACGGAATAGTAGTTTTCGTCGATTTCACTTCTGGAACAAAATTCTCTGTGGCTGTTTCTGCTACTACTTCAGTACGTGTTCGTCCAATACCTGTTTTCTCACTCTTAATAGTTACATTATCATTGAAATAGAGCGTCGCCCCTACAATAATTCCTAAGCCTATTTGTCCTAATATTTTAAAACGTCCTTTCAGTCCGTCTTTATTCTTGCGGAAAGTCTTGATATAATCGTCGATAAAGCCAATGGCTCCCATCCACACAGTAGTGATGAGTAGCAATAAGGTATATACGTTATCTAACTTAGCCAACAGCAGTACAGGTATAAGCGTAGCAAGAATAATGATAATCCCCCCCATAGTAGGAGTGCCTGCTTTCTCATTCTGCCCCGTAAGCCCTAAGTCTCGCACCGTTTCGCCTATCTGTTTGCGTTGTAGGAGGCGAATAATACGCTTCCCATAGATGGTAGAAATAAGCAAGGAAAGCATTAAAGCCAAGCCTGCGCGAAACGATAAGTATTTATAAAGCCCCGACCCTGGAAAGTCGTAATATTTTTCAAGATATTCTAATAAATAATATAACATTTTAAATAATAGTTAAGTGGTAAGAGATAAGAACTATTTGATAACGATTATAATCTCTTTATCGCGTCTCTTTTTCTTTTTGCCATCAGTGGCTTTTAAATCAATTTTCACGGTATGAGCATCTATTTTCTCAATATAAGGGTGTTTGCCTTTTATCTTCTTTATTTTGCCCTCGAATACAAGCGTATTATTGATATCAATATTAAACATCTTCTTCATCTGTGCTACGCGCTCTGCTTGCTCTTCATCATCTGTATTTTGTTCCAAAGCAGCGATATTGATGCGCAACTCCTTGCCGTCCCATTTAAAAGCCGAAATACTCATAGGGTTGTTATTGCGTGTACCTCTATCAATAGTGGCGGTGATAGAAGCGTATTCTTCAGGCGCAAAATGGTCGAACCTAACCTGAAAACCTACTTCCTTATTGTCTTTAAAAAGTCCTTTAATAGCTGCACGTTTCAGCAATTCAGCTTTATCAGCAGGAATGCTATCCTTTTCTACTGTTTTTTGAAAGTCGTAAACCGATTGCCATTCTTTTGGAAATTCGGGCATATTCACGTTTTTCAAACTGTTTTCCCCTTGTTTTGCTTTTGCTTGCATAGCAAGCATTTCACTCATATCTACTGCCATATCGGTGGAAATGGTAGCATCTTTATGAAATGTAAAGGTATTTGTTACACTACAAGATTGCAATGCCAGTAGCGTAAAAGCTAATAAAATCAATTTTTTCATTAGTTATCAATTACAAATTTCGGGGCAAAGATAATATTTTTTACAATACTTCTATCATTCCTCAAATCAAACGTACCTTTTTTACTTCAAAATATCTTTCTCTATCCTCCTTCTTAGGTTTGTTTTAACTTCGCCTTTCCTTCGTTCTTTGTTCGTTCTTTGTTCGTTCTTTG
>NZ_KB291229.1:36890-68068 GCF_000318255.2 Capnocytophaga sp. oral taxon 380 str. F0488 | reverse complement strand
TTGTTCGTCTTTTGTTCGTCTTTTCATTATCTGCTTGTGCGGCTCGCACTATCTGCCTGTCGTGCTACGACTGCCTGTGCGGCTTGCACCTGCCTGTTGTGCTACGACCTCGCTCTGTCATTAATTTGGTATTATGGACATTTCTGCATTGTAGTTTTCTGAAGAACTTCCTCCACCGTTGTCCTGTAATCAAACCAATGTATAGAACTATCTTTGTGAAACCACGTAAATTGTCGCTTAGCAAATCGACGAGTGTTCTTCTTAATTTCCTCTATCGCAAAGCCAAACGAGGTCTTCCCTTCAAAAAAAGCAAATAACTCCTTGTAGCCTACTGTCTGCAAGGCATTGAGTTCCTTGTGCCGAAACATATCTTGTGCTTCTATAAGCAACCCACCTTCAAGCATTTGCTCTACTCGCTCATCAATGCGATTGTAAAGCACCTCTCGTTCTGCCGTAAGTCCTACTTGTATGCTGTCAAAGTCTCTCACCGTTTCTTTTTTGTTTAAAAAAGACGAATAAGGCTTCCCTGTTACCATACACACTTCTAAGGCGCGTATCATTCGTTGCGGATTATTTGTATCTATTTTCTCGTATTGCACAGGGTCTAAAGTTTTTAGCTTTTGTTGCAAAAAAACAATGCCTTCTGCTTTATACTGCGCATTCAGCTCTTTTCTTATCTGTTCATCGGTTTCAGGAAAATCATCTAACCCACTGAGCACTGCATTAGCATAAAGCCCACTTCCTCCTACCATTACTACCACATCGTGAGTTCTAAAAAGTGTGTTGAGCAAGCTAATAGCATCGCGCTCAAAATCGCCTACCGAATAAGGCTCAAAAATAGATTTATGCTGAATGAAATGGTGCTTTGCCTGAGCTAATTCATAGGGCGAAGGAACAGCTGTACCTATAGAAAGCTCCTTAAAAAACTGACGTGAGTCGCAAGAGATGATTTCAGTACCGAAGTGTTGTGCTAAGGCTATAGCCATTCGCGTTTTTCCAATAGCAGTAGGTCCTACCACACTCAAAAGTATTTTTTTATGCTTCATCGTGATTGCTCTTTTGGAGTATTAACTCACTACCACATTGGCTACAATATTTAGCCCCCTGCAAATGTTTATCAAAAGAACATTGTTTGCAAACTAATTTTCCAGCAACCTCATTCTCTTCGTGTTGCTTTTTGCTCCCCTCAATAGAATGTTTCTTTTTCATATGGGTATATTCAGCAGTAACAATACCCGTAGGTACCGCAATAACGCCATAACCCAATATCATTACAAACGAAGCTATCAGCTGTCCCAATGTAGTTTGCGGAGCTATATCTCCAAAGCCTACGGTAGTCATTGTTACAATACACCAGTAAACACCGCGTGGGATACTGCTAAACCCGTTCTGGTGTCCTTCCACTACATACATTACTGACCCTAAGAGTATACAAATCACCGATATGAAATAAATGAAGATAAGAATTTTGTCTCGGCTAGTGCGAAAAGCCATTTTCAGCTCCTCCCCTTGCTTCATAAAACTCGCTAAATCCAAGATACGGAAAATACGCAATAAGCGCAGAGCCCTCACTACTGATATTGCCTTTGCACCAGGAGCGAAGAACGATATGTACATCGGCAAAATAGCAATGAGGTCTATAATGCCATACATACTAAAAATATATTTATAAGGCTTTTTATTGGTAATAATGCGCAAGATATATTCAAGTGAGAAGAAAACGGTTATCACCCACTCCATAAACACTAACAAACCGTGCAAATGGTAGTCAACACCCTTTACGGTTTCAAGCATTACCATTATCACACTGATAGTAATGAGCGACAACAGCACAAGGTCAAATAGTTTACCTAAGCGTGTATTCGTCCCATAAATAATAATATAAGCCTTTTGCTTGAATATATTATATTCTGATTTAAGTGTTGCTTTGTCCATAAATCAATATTTACTAAGCCATTCACGGAATGAATAAAAGTTTTGTGGTGATACACCGTGCCCTATCGGAAACTCTTCATAAGTGCATTTAGCCCCTATTGATTTTAAAAACTCAGGAGTTTTCCTGTCCCATTCCACAGGTATTACTTGGTCACTGGTGCCGTGCGATACGTAAAAGTGCGTAGCCGAATGGTTCTCTTTCTTATATCCGTCTTTCAAGATATCCTCATTTAAGTAACCACTCAGTGCTATTACTCTGCGTATTTTCTTAGGATAAGATATCGCAATAGCCATACTTAATATACTCCCCTGACTGAATCCTAAGAGGTTTATGTTTCTCGTATCCAAATCATATACCTTACAAGCCTCATCAATACATCTCATTATTAACTCACGCGATTCAATAGCCTGCTCATTATCGCTCCAATAGGCTTGGTCTTCATCAAAGTTAATCATATACCACGCATAACCAAATGAGGTTAAATTATAAGGCGCACGCAATGATATAATCGTGTATTCTTTGGGTAATTCATCGGCAAAGGAGAAAAGGTCTTCCTCATTGCTCCCATAACCGTGCAACATAAATATTACAGGCGAACGTTTAGTCCTTACCTGTGGTTCGCGAATTACGTATTCTAAAGGTAGTTTTTTATGTGTTTCCATTGTTTTTTTCTTTGTTTTAAAGTAACAGTTTGTAAATAATAAAATCAAGCTCCCTATAACAAAGGTAAGACATTTCTTAAACTCCATCGTTCAATATTGCTTGTCTGTGAGCAATAATCCCCAATACTTTTCCTTTCATCGTCGCACCTATAAAAGCACTATTCTTCGAAGCTGATAATATCATCTCTTTGGTAAAAACAGTCTCTCCTTCGGGAGTAAAGATAGTAACATCAGCTTCTGTATTTTCAGCTATGGGTGCAGTAGGTACCCCGAAACGTTTGCGCGCCGAGGTAAGCAGTGTTACCGCTCTTTCAACAGTTGTATACTGACTCAGCACACCCCACACATTCTCCAGCCCAATAGTTCCAAACGAGGCAAGGTCAAACTCTTTAAATTTGAGTTCTATGTCCAACGGATTATGGTCAGAGGTAACAAAGTCTATCGCTCCTCTTTGTAAGGCGTCTCTTAGCTCCTTCACATTTTCAGTATCGCGCAAAGGGGGCAACACCTTGTAATTAGTATCAAACCCTTCTAAAACCTCATCAGTAAACTGAATATTATGGATAGCTACGCTACAAGTCACGTCCAATCCTTTGTTTTTTGCCTCCTCAATAAGCGCTACCGATTTTGCTGTGGATATAGTAGGAATATGTAACTTCCCCCCTGCGTATTCTAATATAGCCAAATCACGCGCTACACACAGTTCTTCAGCCAAAGCAGGAATACCTTTTAGTCCTAATCGGGTGCCTTCTATATGCTCATTCACCACACCTTTCCCCATAATTTTAGCATCGTTAGGAAAAGAAATAACAATACCACCGAAAGGCTGTGTATATTGCAAGGCTATTTTCAGCAGGTTGCTGTTGTGTATGGGCTTCTTATAATCACCAAAAGCCACAGCACCTCCATTTTGCATATCGTAAAGCTCGGCAAGAAATTCCCCCTTGCTTTCTACGGTTAGTGCCCCAATAGGGTGAGCGGTAGTAGCAAAATACTTCGTTTTTTCTTTGATATACATTACAGCTTGCTTGTTGTCGGCTACGGGGTGAGTAAGCGGATTGACGAGCACGTGTGTAAAACCACTTCTCTGTGCCGTAAGCATTCCATTCTCTAAGGTCTCCCGCTCTTCGAAGCCTGGTTCGCCAAAGCAAACACTGCTATCCGTCCAACCTTGTGATATACAAGTGTTTTCCAGTACCTTATCTACCCCTTCGGCAGCAATATGATTGGATATCTGCTTAATAACCCCATCTGAAATTAAAATATCTTTTACAGCACCGTGATAGGCACTCTCTTCATCAATAATCTTTGCCGACTTGAGTAATATATCCATAGAATTACGCTTTTAATTTCTCTGCAAAGGTACAACTAAAAAAACAATTAAAAACTATTTTTACAAATTATTTTTTTCAGATAAGAAAATTTAGTACATTTGTCGCCTAATAAAAAAAGACAACAAGTACAAAAAGTTATTTTTATAAGTGAAGTCCTATAAGATGTAGAAAATTTTTCTACAAAACACCCTTTACACAGTGATACCCCAGGTATAGCTATCGTCCAAGATTCGTCCAAGATTCGTATAAGGTTTGTCCAAGATAGATTATCAGAATATTTTTCTAACCTTAAAAATCTGTTATCTCAACATTCACCTAATTTTAGAAAACACCCAAAAACTATGGAAAGCATATTTAAACATTGCCCGAATTGTACTTCTACAAACATCGAATTTCCTAATAACGTGCGCTTTTTGTGCCACGATTGCGGTTTTACCTATTTCCACAATATTGCCGCCGCGGTAGCAGTAGTGTTCAAGCATAAAGATAAAATACTATTTACAGTCCGCAATATGAACCCCGACAAAGGAAAACTCGACCTTCCAGGTGGTTTTATCGACCCCAACGAAACGGCTCAAGAAGCAGCTTGTCGCGAAGTAAAAGAAGAAATGGGACTCATCATCAAACCCGAGCAACTGCGCTTCATCACCACCTACCCCAATAATTATCTGTACAAAAATGTACCCTACCGCACTATGGATATCTTTTTTGAATGCGAACTCAAAGCCGAAGAGGTACATATTGTAGCCCCCGATGAAATTAAAGAGCTCCGGTGGATAGCTCTTAAAGATATTCGAGAAGAAGAAATTGGTTTTATATCAGTGCGTACAGTCATAAAACAACTTCAAAGCTAATTATTGATATACAGTTTATTAGTTTAGAAAAAAGAGAGATTTCTTAAAAAATAATTTCTTTTTTGCTTGGTGTTTTCAAAAAAACACGTACATTTGCAAAATCTAAAAGAAAGAACATAAAACAATAATTTATGGCAACAATTATCAATTACGCGATTATTATTATCTATTGTACAGCATTAGTAGGCATTTTCTTATATAGCCTTTCAATGCTTAGTTTGCTACTGAACTATCTCAAACATCGCAAACAAAACGACGAGGCTCCTAAGTTCAACTTGCTTGACCCTAAGGAGATTCCGTACGTAACCATCCAGCTACCACTTTACAACGAAAAGTATGTAGTACGTCGTTTGCTCGAAAATATCGCAAAATTGGAGTACCCTCGTACCAAACTCGAAATTCAAGTGCTCGATGACTCTACCGACGAATCAGTAGCTGAAACCGCTGAAATCATTAAAGAACTACAAGCTACAGGCTTGGATATTAAGCACATTCGTCGCACCAATCGCGAAGGCTTTAAGGCTGGTGCTCTTAAAGAAGGCTTAGCTATTGCCAAAGGTGATTTTGTTGCCATCTTCGATGCCGACTTTATGCCTCAACCCGATTGGCTCAAACGTACGGTAGTATACTTCAAAGACCCTGAAATAGGCGTAGTGCAAACTCGCTGGGGGCACATCAACCGCAATTATTCTATCCTTACTAAAATACAAGCTCTCGCTCTTGATGTCCATTTCACTCTTGAACAAGTAGGGCGTAATTCTAAAGGATATTTTATCAACTTCAACGGTACAGCAGGTATTTGGCGTAAAGCGTGCATTTACGATGCAGGTAACTGGGAAGGCGACACCCTTACCGAAGACCTCGACCTCAGTTATCGCGCTCAATTAAAGAATTGGAAATTCAAATATTTGGAAGATGTAGAAACACCTGCCGAGCTTCCAGTAGTTATTTCAGCAGCACGCTCTCAACAGTTCCGCTGGAACAAAGGAGGGGCTGAGAACTTCCGTAAAACAGTAAGCCGTGTATTAGCAGCTAAAAACATAGGTTGGAAAACCAAATTTCACGGGGTAATGCACCTCCTCAATAGCTCTATGTTCTTATGGGTATTTGTGGTATCAGTCCTTAGTATCCCTATGTTGTACATCAAAAACCAATACGGACATTTAGCGTGGATATTCCACATTACTAGTTTCTTTATCATTAGTACTGTTATCTTGTTTATTTGCTATTGGTTTACTTATAAGAACCTGCAAGGAAAGACCTTCGACGACTTTTTAAACTACATCAAACTGTTTGTAACGTTCTTCTCAGTAGCCTTAGGTTTCTCTTTCCATAACACTGTTGCAGTACTCGAAGGACACACAGGCAAACGCAGTGAGTTTGTGCGTACTCCTAAATTCAATATCAATGCACTCTCCGATAGCTGGAAAAACAACAAATACATCAATACCAAACTATCGCCTAATATGATAGTAGAATTTTTACTAATGTTGTATTTCCTCTTTGGATTATACAGTGCCGTTCGTCTTAACGACTTTGGTATGTTCCCATTCCACTGTATGCTTACCTTAGGTTTTGGATTTGTATTCTTCAAATCACTTACCTCAAAAGCTTAATTAATTAGTATATTTGTAAATTAACAAATGAATGTATAAAATAAAGGGTTGTCTTGAATAATAGGCAACCCTTTTATCTTACCTTTTACCTAAAACAATGAACTTAGAAACTTTCAGAGACTTTTGCTTGTCCTTACCACATACTACTGAAGATATGCCTTTTGGCGAGGACATATTGGCTTTTCGCATTTGTGGAAGGATATTCGTGCTTACGAATTTAGAAAGCGTCCCTTTGAGGGCAAGTCTCAAATGCAACCCTGAGCGCGCTTTGGAGCTTCGTGAGCAATACCCTGAAAAGATTATAGCAGGCTATCACTTAAACAAAAAACTTTGGAATACAGTTTTGGTAGAGAGCCTCCCTCCTACTCTTATTGAAGAAATGGTACAACATTCTTACGAAGAAGTACTCGCCAAAGTATCTAAAAAAGAAAAAGAACTTTTAACAAATCAATAGTATGAGACAAAAATTTACTTTGATTACTTTGGGCGTTCGCGATTTTCAAAAAGCCCTTAGTTTCTACGAAGGCTTAGGTTGGCAAAAATCAGATAAAAGTATGGACGACTATGCTCTTTTCCCTTTGGGAGGCATCGTATTGGGGCTTTACCCCTTAGAAGAACTTTCAGAAGATACTACTTTGCCTTATGAGCCAAGTTCGTTTGCAGGAATAACTATCAGCTACAATGCTACCTCAGAAGCGGAAGTAGACGCTGTATTAGCCAAAGTTAGCAAACTAGGGGCTACCATAGTGAAACCTGCTCAAAAAGTATTTTGGGGTGGCTATAGCGGTTACTTTAAAGATTTAGACGGTTATGTGTTTGAAGTCGCTTATAATCCTTTTTGGGAGTTCGATGAGAATAAAAACCTTAAATTGTAGACAATGAAAACACGTATTACAGAACTTTTTAATATTCAATACCCTATTATTCAAGGAGGAATGATATGGGCAAGTGGTTGGCGATTGGCTTCAGCAGTGAGCAATGCAGGTGGTTTAGGACTATTGGGCGCAGGCTCTATGCACCCCGAAACCCTTGCAGAACACATACGTAAGTGCAAAGTGGCTACCGATAAACCTTTTGGGGTGAATATTCCTATTATGTACCCCGAAATGGACAAAGCTATTGAAGTGATTTTGCGCGAAGGGGTAAAGATTGTATTTACTTCGGCAGGAAATCCGGCTACCTATACGTCTTTATTACAAAAAGAAGGCATAAAAGTAGCTCACGTAGTGAGCAGTAGTAAGTTTGCCCTTAAAGCCCAAGTTGCCGGCGTAGATGCTGTGGTAGCTGAGGGCTTTGAAGCAGGCGGTCATAACGGACGTGAAGAAACTAGCACAATGGTGCTCATTCCTGCTGTGCGCAAAGTATTAGATATTCCACTCATTGCCGCAGGGGGAATTGCTACAGGTAGCGGAATGCTTGCTGCTCTTGCCTTAGGTGCCGAAGGGGTACAGATAGGCAGTAGATTTGTGGCTACTACCGAAGCTTCTGTACACCCTAATTTTAAAGAAAGAATAATAGCAGCCGGCGAAGGTGATACAGAACTTACGTTGAAGGAATTAGCCCCTGTACGTTTGCTTAAAAACGGCTTCTATAAGGAGGTAAAAGAGCTCTACAACACTCAGCAAGCTACTGTCGAAAACCTTAAAGCCTTAGTAGGTAATCGCCGTACCAAACAAGGAATGTTTGAAGGAGACGTAGAACAAGGCGAGTTGGAAATAGGGCAAGTAGCGAGTCTCATTACCCAGGTACAAAGCGTAAAAGAGGTTATTGATGAGATGGTGATGGAATACAGGAGAAGTATTAAGAAATTACCTCATTGATAAAATAGTATTATTAGAATATTTGTCATTATTGTTATTTACCGTACTTTTGCACCCTAAAATTATACAATAAATATATATGAAAGCAGGAATTGTAGGACTGCCCAATGTGGGGAAGTCTACTTTATTTAATTGTTTATCAAATGCTAAAGCACAGAGTGCTAACTTCCCTTTTTGTACTATAGAGCCCAACTTGGGTGTTGTAAACGTACCTGACCCCCGTTTAGAGAAACTCGAAAGCCTTGTAAAACCTGAGCGTGTAATGCCTGCAACGGTAGAGATTGTAGACATAGCTGGACTGGTGAAAGGCGCTAGTAAAGGCGAAGGTTTGGGTAACCAATTTTTGGGAAATATACGTGAGTGTAATGCGATTATTCACGTATTGCGTTGTTTTGAGAATGACAACATCGTACACGTTGATGGAAGTGTAGACCCTATACGCGATAAAGAAACTATTGATATAGAATTGCAGTTAAAAGACCTTGAAACGGTTGAAAAACGCTTGGAGAAAGTAACGCGTGCAGCGAAAGCAGGCGATAAGAAAGCGGCAAAAGAAATGGACTTGCTCAACCGTGTAAAGGAGGCATTGCTCACGGGTGTTTCGGCTCGTGCGGTGCAAGTAAGCGATGAAGAAAAAGAATTGCTGGACAGCTTCCAACTGCTCACTACCAAGCCTGTGCTATATGTGTGCAATGTAGATGAAAAATCGGCTAAAAATGGGAACGCTTATGTGGAACAAGTGAAAAATGCCGTAAAAGGTGAAGATGCCGAAGTGATTGTATTGGCAGTAGCCACTGAAGCTGACATCACCGAATTGGAAAGTTACGAAGAACGCCAAATGTTCTTGGAGGATATAGGTTTAGAAGAACCAGGAGCCTCTAAACTGATTCGTGCAGCTTATCACCTGCTGAACCTACAAACTTATTTCACCGCAGGGGTAAAAGAAGTGCGTGCGTGGACGATTCATCAAGGAGACACTGCTCCTCAAGCCGCAGGGGTAATTCACACCGATTTTGAGAAAGGATTTATTCGTGCTGAGGTAATCGCTTATAATGATTTTATTACTTATGGCAGTGAGGCTAAAGTAAAAGAAGCTGGTAAAATGCGCGTGGAAGGTAAAGAATATATCGTGAAAGACGGCGACATTATGCACTTCCGCTTTAACGTATAAAAAAGCCGGTAAGCAGATTCCCATCGCTTACCGACAAAAATAATTCTAAATTAAATAATCTTTATGGTTCAACTTTGTGCTTGAAAAGCAATCGCTTTTAAAAGACGAGGCAAAGATATGGCAATATTCTATTAGAAACAATATAAATTAGCTAATTAGGTAATTCGTTAGTAGTGTTCATCAGTAATTTTGCTAATTGATAAATTATTTATATCTTTGCCGAGATGTTAGAAAATAAAAAGTTCATTATATGAGAAAAAAAATTGTAGCAGGGAACTGGAAAATGAACAACGACCTTAACAAGTCGTTAGCACTTATTTCCGACCTATTAAAAAAAGTACCTCAAACAAATACTGAGGTAATGATTGCCCCTACCTTTGTAAACCTTATTCCAGCTGTAGAAGCAGTAAAAGGTAGCCACATCGAAGTAATTGCGCAAAATATGCACTTTGCTGAAAACGGTGCTTACACGGGAGAGATTTCGGCTGAAATGTTAGGCAGTATTGGGGTAAAAACTACTATTTTAGGACACTCTGAGCGCCGTGCTTACTTTAACGAAACTGATGAGAGTTTAGCTAAAAAAGTGAACACAGCCCTTAAACACAATATGCGTGTAGTGTTCTGTATTGGTGAAGAGTTAGCTGACCGCAAAGCTAATAAGCACTTTGATGTGGTAGGTAGCCAAATCAAAAATGGTTTGTTCCACTTGCCTGCTGAGGCTTGGCAACATATTGTATTGGCTTACGAACCTGTATGGGCTATTGGTACAGGCGAAACCGCTACTCCTGACCAAGCACAAGAAATTCACCACTTTATTCGTAAAACTATTGCTGACAAATATGGCAAAGGGGTTGCTGATAAAGTATCCATCTTGTATGGAGGTAGTGTAAAACCGGATAATGCAAAAGAAATCTTTGCAAAAGAAGATGTAGATGGCGGACTCATAGGTGGGGCTGCCCTTAAAGCTGATGATTTTGTTACTATTATCAAAAGCATTTAAAAGTTATTATTCCTTTTATAACGACTGTCCAATGAACTTTGTTCTTGGGCAGTCTTCTTTATGTAAATTAAAATATGATACAAAACGACTTATTCTTAAGAGTACTCAACGGTGAGGTTACTGAACGACCGCCTGTGTGGATGATGCGTCAAGCAGGACGCTATTTGCCCGAATTTAGAGCTTTACGCGATAAATACGACTTCTTTACGCGCTGTCAGACACCGGAGCTGGCTGCGGAAATCACCGTACAACCGGTAGATATAGTAGGGGTAGATGCTGCGATATTGTTTTCGGACATATTGGTAGTGCCTCAGGCTATGAATATAGAAGTAGAAATGAAAAAAGGCGTGGGACCGTGGTTGCCTAAGCCTATCCGTACAGCTAAAGATGTGGAACAAGTAATTGTGCCTAATATTGAAGAGCGTTTGGGCTACGTAATGGAGGCAGTAAAGCTCACTAAGCAAATGCTGAACAATCGTGTGCCCTTAATTGGCTTTGCGGGTTCGCCTTGGACAATTTTCTGTTATGCGGTGGAAGGCTCAGGTTCACGTGATTTTTCGACGGCTAAGGAGCTTTGTTTTACGCAGTCTTCGGTAGCACATAGCTTATTGCAAAAGATTACTGACACAACGATTCTTTACCTGAAAGAAAAAGTAAAAGCAGGGGTAGATGCCGTACAGCTTTTTGATAGCTGGGGAGGAGTGTTAGCTCCTAACGACTATCGCACATTCTCGTGGCAATACCTCAACCAGATAGTAGAAGCTCTTGCTCCTTTTACCAAAGTGATTGTCTTCGCGAAAGGCTGTTGGTATGCTTTGCCTGAAATGGCGACTTCTAATGTAGCTGCTTTGGGCGTAGACTGGACGTGTGCTCCTGAAATAGCGCGCGAACTTACAAGAGGTAAAAAAGTATTACAAGGTAACTTCGACCCCTCACGACTCTTAGCACCTCCTGCCGAAATCAAACAGAAGGTGAAAGAGATGATAGATGCTTTTGGAAAAGACCATTATATCGCTAACTTAGGGCACGGTATCTTACCTAATGTGCCCGTAGAAAACGCTATTGCTTTTGTAGAGGCAGTAAAATCTTATCGCTTATAAAAAGCTATAGTTTTTTAATAACGTTAATGAGAGTATCCACATTTTCTGGTTTAGTAGCCCAAGAAGTGATAAGACGTATGGCAGTATGGGTTTCATCGACTTTCTTCCATATATAAAAATCGAATTGCCTTTGGAGAAGAGCTACTTGCTCATTAGTGAGAATAGGGAACACCTGATTAGTAGGAGTATGCGACAAGAAGTGTACTCCTTTTTCTATAAAAGCGTCTTGGATACGTTTAGCTTGAGCATTTGCGTGAAGGGCTAATTCGTTAAATAAATTGTTTTGGAAAAGCTCCAAGAACTGTATGCCGAGAAACCTTCCTTTGGCAAGTAAAGCCCCTTTTTGTTTGATATGGTACTCAAAGCCCAATTGAAGTTCAGGATTGTTTAAAACAATTGCTTCTCCCATTATTGCCCCATTTTTAGTAGCTCCTATATAGAAAGCATCGGTATAACGAGCTAAATCTTCCCAAGTAATATCATTGCCAGAAGCATTGAGAGCGTGAGCTAAACGCGCTCCATCGATATAGAGTAAAAGGTTTAGTTCTTGACACAGGTGGTACAAATCTTTTAATTCTTGAAGCGTATAGATAGAGCCTACTTCGGTAGCATTGGAAATATATACTAATCGGGGCACTACTTGATGAGGAAAATTGGTGTAACAAGTAGCTACTTCACGAATATCATCAAGTTGTATTTTGCCATCTATTGCGGGGGTGAGGTGTATTTTATGTCCGGTAGCTTCGATAGCACCTGTTTCGCTATCGCAAATATGAGAGGTTTCGCAAGTAATAACGCTCTCATAAGGACGTAACATTGCTCCTAATGCTAAGAGATTGGCTTGTGTACCTCCGCTTACGAAATATATTTTACTTTGAGGATTATTTAGTTTTTCGGCAATAAGAGCTTTTGCTTTAGTAGTATAAGTATCACAACCATATCCTTGTTGTTGTTCGAGGTTGCTTTCTAACATTCGGTTTAAAATAGAAGGGTGAGCCCCTTCGGAATAGTCGTTTTTAAATGATATTTTCATAGTTTGTTCAAAGGTAATAGAGAGCTGCTATTACGAATTCAGAATGCAAAAGTAAAACTTTTTTATGTAAGAACGTTGTGAATATGAAAAAATTTATTACTTTTGCGCCCGAATTAATAACGAGGTCGTGAACCTCACTAATTAAATTTTTTATGCCAGTAAAAATTAGATTACAACGTCACGGAAAAAAAGGCAAGCCTTTCTATTGGATTGTAGCTGCTAATTCACGTGCAAAAAGAGATGGTAAATTCCTTGAAAAGTTAGGAACTTACAATCCTGTTAGCAATCCTGCTCAGATTGAAATAGATGTAGATGCAGCTGTAAAATGGTTGAAAAACGGAGCACAACCTAGTGACACAGCACGTCGTATTCTTTCTTACAAAGGGATATTGCTAAAATACCACTTGCTTGGTGGAGTTGCCAAAGGAGCTTTGACCGAAGAACAAGCAGAGGCTAAGTTCAATGCTTGGGTAGAAGAGAAAGCTAACAAAGTATCTACAAAAGAACAAAAATTAGCTAAAGAGAAAGCAGAAGCAAAAGCAAAGGCTTTGGACGCTGAAAAAGAAGCTAATGAGAAACGCAAGAACGCTGCTGTAGCTAAAGCTACCGAAGCAACAGCTGAAGCAACCGAAGAGGTTACGGAAGCTACCGAAGCTGAAGCTCCTGCTGAAGAAAATAACGAAACTGAGGCATAACCCTATGACTTTAAAAGATTGTTTTTATATAGGAACAATTGCGTCAAAGTTTAGTTTTAAGGGCGAGGTGCTAATTAAGTTAGATTCCGACGACCCTGAAATGTATGAAGAAATGGAATCAGTATTTATTGCCTTAGGCAATAATCTGGTTCCTTTTTTTATTGAAAAGAGCACTTTACACAAGTCGGATTTATTGCGCGTGAAGTTTGAAGAGATAGAAACTGAGGCTGATGCAGAAGCTCTATTGAGACACAAAGTTTATTTACCTCTTGCAGTATTGCCTAAACTATCGGGGAATAAGTTTTATTACCACGAAGTGATAGGGTTTCAGGTGGAAGATGTGCACTACGGAGTAGTAGGGAAAATAGTTGGAATAAACGACAGTACTTCTCAAGCGTTATTTGAAATTGAGAATGAGAACGGAAATGAGATACTTATTCCTATGGCTGATGAGTTTATTGAGAAGATAGATAGAGCCCACAAGAAAATTATTGTAAAAACTCCAGAAGGGCTTATTGATTTGTATTTAGAAAATTAAGAACAAACATAAAATATAAAACAAGGTTATCAAAAGCTGTTTTGATAACCTTGTTTTATTTACCTTAATAAGAAAAAAATCTACGGATTATGCTTCTTCAACAAGGGAAGAAAAAAGAATGAAAGGCTACCCAATAAGAGCGTCATAGCAAATTGTGACGTCCATACAATCCAACCAAAGGCTGTACCCACAGGAGTAGCTACTCCAAACAAAAATAGTACTTCGGCAATAAAAAAAGGATAAGAACCAAAGCCTGCATTGGTGAAGGTCATTGCAAAACTACCCACCACAAAGGCTGTAAGCACATTGGGCAAACTGATATGTGCGGTTTCGGGGAGAGCAAAAAACGGAATATAGAACATCAAAAAGTACATTGCCCAAATGAAAAGAGTATGAAAAAGAAATAGCGTTCTATGTTTTATTTTTACGACTGATAGGATTCCTTCCTTTATTCCGTTTAAAAAGACTTTTACCTTGATAAAAAAAGGTTTATCGGAAGCGTAAATAAAATACAAAAAAACTATAAACGAAAAACCTCCTATACCCATCAACCACATTAGTTTTTGAAAAGAGATTTTGGAGAGAAGAAAGTTGCTTATAACCTCGAATTGGAGAATGAAAGCGAGCATAGTGAATAGGAAAAGTAAAAGCAGGTCGATAATTCGTTCGGAGATGATAGTGCCTAATGATTTCTCGAAAGGGACTCCGTCGTAATTGCTTACTACTAACGCACGAGAGACCTCGCCTGAACGCGGTATGGTTACATTCACCAAATAACCAATGAACACAGCCATTGCTCTATGTAAGAAAGCTGTGCGGTAACCCAAAGGTTTTAGCAACAAATGCCAACGTATAGCTCGAGAAAGATCGCTTAAAAATCCTAAAAATACAGCCAAAATGATATAGAAGTAATCAGCGTTTAGAAAAGTGTGTTTTATTTGGACAAACTGTTCTTCGTTAAATTGGCGATAAGCATACCAACACAAGAAAACGCCTACAAATATCGGAAGGGCTATCTTTAAGAACTTTTTCATTCGATTAGGTTGGTTGTTTCATTAGGGAAGATAATAGAAGGCTTAAAAGTTTTAGCTTCTTCAAAATCCATTAAAGCGTAGGATATGATGATGATGATATCACCTTTTTGCACTTTACGAGCAGCAGGGCCATTCAGTACAATAGCACCTGATTTTCTCTTTCCTTTAATAATATAAGTTTCGAAGCGTTCGCCATTATTAACATCTACAATCGACACCTTTTCTCCCTCAATCATTTGAGCTGCCTCCAACAAATCTTCGTCAATGGTAATGCTTCCGATATAATCTAAATCGGCACCTGTAACCTTGACGCGGTGAATTTTAGATTTTAATACTTCTATTTGCATATTTATATTTGTATTGTTTTAAAAAACGGCGCAAATGTACGTTAAAAAATTGAAAACAGTGTAAGAAAGAAAAAAATTATGTTTACCTCTGCCCTACCCTTAGCCTACACAAACCTTGGACGATTGTTATACAAAGAGTATTTATAAGTTTAATATTCAACATCTTAAAGAATAGTAATTTTATATAAATGAGATTATCATTCTCAGTTTTTAGTTAGAAAGATTTATTTTGCATAAATTACAATAGAAAAAAATAGGAAGAAAGTGCTTGTTTACTAAAAAATATTCTTATCTTTGCCACCTAATTATATTTTTACAAATGATGATGAAAAAACTATTTATTTTGTCGTTAGCCGCAATAGGCTTTGTAGCTTGTAGTAAACGAGCTGATTATATAGTGCTTTCAGGAAAAGTAGAAGGCACTAATGGGATTCCTTTGGAGCTGAAGATAATAGGTGGTGAAGTAGACCAGCCATTGCATATCAAACCCGATGGTACTTTTCAAGACACGCTTCGCGTACCTTCTAATTACTATACTATTTTCAATCCTCAGGGAATAGAAATTCCGTTGTATTTGGAGCAAGGAGACGAACTTGGGGTTAATATCGACCTCACTAAGATGCCTTTAGAAATAAAGTTCTCAGGCAAGGATACGCTTGCAAATGCTTATTTGCACAAGAAAGCTGACCTTACGATGGAAATTCAGAAAAGTGGTGGTATGCAACAACTTTTAGTTAAAGCACCTGCAGAATTTAAAACAGCCGTAAATGAGTATAGCAAAAAGTATACTGACCTTTTGAACAACACTAAGAACCTCTCTAAAGACTTCGTTAAAAAAGAGGAAAAGGCTATTAACTACGAAATGCTTTACTTAAAATCTATTTACAAAAATGCACACCAAAAACTCACTCAAGAAGAGGTAGCACTTCCTAAAGAGTTTGCTGATGAGCTCGCTAAGATAGATTATGATATTGCTGAAGATTATAATACCTACAGAGCTTACAAAGAATTAGTTACTAATAAACTATTCGATAAGTTTCAAGATAACGAAAACGACGAAAACCCTTGGGGTAAACTCATCGCACACGTAAAAGGTCTGAAATCTAAAAACATCAAAGCAGACCTTACTCGTTATTTTATCAGTGGAGTTTCAGTAGCTAACACTCCTGAAGAAAATGCTGAACTCATCAAAAGTATCAAAGAAAACGTGAAAGACACTGCTGCCTTAAAAGAGTTAGACAGACGTATAGCGGTACTTGAAAGACTAAAACCTGGCACAGATTTTCCTCCTTTTACAGCTGAAGATTTGAATGGCAAACCAGTATCTTATGAAAGTCTTAAAGACAAATTGCTTTACATCGACGTTTGGGCAACTTGGTGCAAGCCTTGTATAAAAGAAATACCAAGTATGAAAGCTTTGCAAGAAGCATACAAAGGCAAACCCGTTACTTTTGTAAGTATTTCAGTAGACCAAGACAAAGAGGCTTGGAAAGCTGCCGTACAACGTGAGAAGCTGAGTGGTATCCAACTATATACTAACCTAAGTATGAACCGCGATTTCATAGATAACTACGACCTAACCGGTATTCCTCGTTTTATGTTAGTGAAGAATGGTAAAATCATTAGCATTAGTGCACCTAAACCATCAGATGCTAAGGTAAAAGAACTTATCAACGCGAATTTATAACAAATACTTTTTTCATATTGAACAACTTTGCTAAAGCCATACAGACTTTAGCAAAGTTTTTTTGCTAATTATCTCATCGACAAATCGACAAATTAACTATGGCTCAATCTCTCATTTTTGAAGAATACGACCTCTCTAATGGACTACACGTGATTCTTCACCGAGATAACTCAGCTCCTGTGGTTACCATAGGAGTAATGTATCACGTAGGTGCTAAAGACGAAGACCCTACCCGCACTGGCTTTGCCCACTTCTTTGAGCATCTCCTTTTTGAAGGCACTCAGCATATAGCACGTGGGAAATGGTTTGATATTGTATCGGCAAATGGCGGACATAACAATGCTTTCACTACGCAGGATAAAACTTATTATTATGAAGTCTTCCCGTCTAACAATTTGCAATTAGGCTTGTGGATGGAATCCGAACGTATGTTGCATCCTGTTATCAATGAGATTGGAGTAAGGACTCAAAATTCAGTGGTAAAAGAAGAGAAAAACCAACGTGTAGACAATACACCTTACGGCAGAATAATGTACCGCTCGGCTATTAATCCGTACCTTTTTAAAAAACACCCTTATTTGGGAACGGTAATTGGAAAAGTGGAACATTTAGACGCTGCAAACTTAGAGGAGTTTATCGCATTTAAGAAGAAGTTCTACAACCCTAACAACGCTGTACTGGTGGTGGCAGGCGATTTCGATACGGTACCGACCAAAGAATGGATAGAACAATACTTTGCGACCATTCCTAATACGGGTAATGCTATACAACGTAACAAAATAGAAGAAGCTCCTATCACTAAAACTATTGAGGTAACCGAATACGACCCTAATATACAAATCCCACTGAAACTATATGCCTATCGCACTCCCGCAATGACGGACAAAGATTCGTTTACTATCGACTTGCTTTCTAACATTCTCACTGACGGAAAGAGCGCTCGCCTCTACAAAAAGATGATAGACGAGCATCAAACAGCTTTGCAGGTATTGGCTTTTTCGGACGCTCAAGAAGATTATGGCGTTTATATAATGGGAGCACTCCCTATGGACGGTGTGAGTTTGGAAACTTTGGCACAAGAAATGGACGAAGAAATTACAAGACTACAAACCGAACTCATCAGTGAGCGAGAATATGAAAAGTTACAAAACCAGATAGAGGCTAACTTTGTGTCTCAAAATAGCCATATGGAAGGAATTGCCCTCTCTTTGGCAGACAACTATACTTTCTACAAAGACACTAACCTTATTAACAAGGCTATAGACCACTACCGCACTATTACCCGAGAGGATATCAGAGAGACTGCACGCAAGTATTTGGACAAAAACCAACGTTTAGACCTCAATTATTTACCTTCAAATCTATAAGTAAACTAAAATGACACATATAGACCGCTCTATACAACCCACCCCAGGAGCTGCTCCTATCATTAATTTAGGGACACCTGTCACTCATACCCTCCCGAACGGACTCACTCTCCTTATTGTGGAGAACCATAAACTTCCTCAAGTGGGAATTCGCCTTTCGTTAGACGAATGTCCGGAATTAGAAAAAGAAAAGAAAGGAATTTCTGACCTTATTTCGCTAATGGCGGGCAATGGCTCTACCTCTATCAGTAAAGACGATTTTAATGAGGAAATAGACTATCTCGCAGCGACTCTCTCTATCGCTTCTAATGGCGTTTATGCCCAAGTACTCTCTAAATACTTCCCGCGTGTGTTGGCTCTCATTGCTGATGCTGCCCTGCACCCTAACTTCACCGGAGAGGATATGGAAAAAGAAAAAGCGCGCATTATCCAAAGTATTCGTGCCAATGAGAGTAATGCCGAAGTGATTATGAAGCGCGTACAGCAAACCTTACGGTACAGTACGGCTCACCCTTACGGCGAATACATTACCGAAGCTCACATCGCTGCCCTCACCTTAGACGATGTAACTAACTATTACCGCAAACGTTTTGTACCTAACAACGCTTATTTGGTTGTTACAGGTGATGTAAACCCCGAAGAGGTAATTACTTTGGTAAACGAACATTTCGCTGATTGGCAACCTTTTTCAGAAGAAGCTCCTGCCTTATATATCCCTGAGAATGTAAGTGAAACACAAATCAACTTTATAGACTTACCCAGCGCGGTACAATCGGAAATAAGGGTTACGAACCTCATCGACCTAAAAATGTCGCACCCTGATTACTTCCCTCTATTGGTAGCCAACAGTATTTTAGGTGGAGATTTTGGCAGTTATATCAATATGAATTTGCGGGAAGAACACGGCTATACTTATGGAGCTTTTTCTACTTTCAAAACGGATAAATGGACAAAAGGCAATTTCAGCATCAAGACCAAAGTAGGGAATGCCGTAACAGCACCTGCTATTAGGGAGATACTCAAAGAAGTGAAGCACATACAAACTACTATAGTGAGTGAAGAAAAGTTGGCACAAGCCAAAGCACAGTACTTAGGTCAGTTTGTACTGGCTACCGAGCGTCCGCAGACGATTGCCAATTACGCTATCAATATAAAAGTGCGCAACCTACCCGAAGATTTTTACAAGAACTATATTGCAAACATCAATGCAGTAACCAAAGAAGACGTACAGCGAGTTGCTAATAGCTATTTTCTATTAGAAAACTTCAGAATCATCATTGTAGGCAAAGGCAGTGAGATAGCGAGAGAGCTTGATAATATTAGCTTTGACGGGAAAAAAATCTCTGTGAAGTATTTTGATAAGTATGGGGAAGCAATTTAGTGAAAAATGAAGCGTTAAAGGTACGAGTCGCACAGGCAGGTGCGAGTCGCACAGACAGTCGTAGCACGGTGCGAGCCACACGGACAGATAGATAAAAGACGAACAAGATATCCTCTCCCCAACCCTCTCCCAAGGAGAGGGAGTGTAGTAACGGAAAAGTGGGACGAAGGAATGACGAACAAATGACGGTGCGAGCCGCACAGGCAGATAAAGAAAAGACGAACAAAAGACGAACAAAAGACGAACAAAGAACGAACAAAGAACGAACAAAGAACGAAAAAAGAACGAACAAAGAACGAACAAAGAACGAACAAATGACGAACAAATGACGGTGCGAGCCGCACGGGCAGAGGAACGAATGACGAACAAAGAACGAAGAAAGGGAACATCTAAACCAAATATAAGTCGAAGATAAGTGGTGAAAAACACGAAGTAATTTTGGTTATTTGAACTAAAAAATATAAGATTTATTTTGAAGATATATGAGAAAATCGTATCTTTGCCGTCAATTATGACATAATGAGTAATTCTGAAAACTAAAATTAATTATATTAAAGAATGGCACATAACATTAAAAAAGGCGTAATTCTTGGAAAAGAAGTACAAGAAGTATTTAAATACGCTAAAGAAAAAGGCTTTGCTCTTCCTGCAGCCAACGTTATCAGTTCAAACTCTATCAACGCTGCATTAGAAACTTCAGTAGCTGTAAATGCCCCAATGATTATCCAATTTTCTAACGGTGGTGCTCAGTTTATGGCTGGTAAAGGATTGAATAACGACAACCAACGCGCTTCAGTTCTCGGAGCGGTAGCAGGTGCTAAACACGTTCACCAATTGGCAGAAGCCTACGGAGCATCTATCATTTTGCACACTGACCACTGCGCTAAAAAATTACTTCCTTGGCTTGACGGTATGCTTGAAGCATCAGAAAAACACTTCAAAGAAACAGGTAAACCATTGTTCAGCTCACATATGATTGACCTATCGGAAGAGCCTATCAAAGAAAATATTGAAACTTGCAAACGTTATCTTGAACGTATGAGCAAAATGGATATGACTTTGGAAATAGAACTCGGTATGACCGGTGGTGAAGAAGACGGGGTAGACAACTCACACGTAGATAGTAGCAGGCTCTTCACACAACCAGAAGACGTAGCTTACGCTTACGAAGAACTTTCTAAAATTAGCTCACAATTCACCATTGCAGCTGCTTTTGGTAACGTTCACGGGGTGTACAAACCTGGCAATGTGAAATTGACACCAAAAATTTTAAGAAATTCACAAGACTACGTTTCAAAGAAATACAATTTGCCTCACAACGCACTCGACCTCGTATTCCACGGAGGTTCAGGCTCTACCCTCGAAGAAATCCGCGAGGCTATTTCTTATGGTGTAATCAAAATGAATATTGATACCGACTTGCAATACGCTTTCACTGAAGGTGTTCGCGACTATATGAAAGCTAAATCAGCTTACTTGCAAGGACAAATAGGTAACCCAGAAGGTCCCGAAGCGCCTAACAAGAAATACTACGACCCACGTGTATGGCTTCGTGAAGGCGAAAAGACATTTGTTACTCGTTTGAAAAAAGCGTTTGAAGACCTTAACAACGTAAATACTTTATAGTAGTATTTCCCCACCTGATAACTTTGCCAAGAAGCTACAGCAACCTCTGCCAATAGACTTTTTGGCAAAGTTTTTGATATATGAACACAAACATTTTTAATTAAACATATGGGATATAATTCAAATTACGACAGCTACAACACTAACTATCAATCACCTCAAATAGTAAGCTATGCTACTAATGAGGCACAAGCTACCTTTTACCGCAAAACTTACTCACACGTAGCAATGGCACTTTTGGCTTTTATAGCTGTAGAAGCTATTTTGCTAAATGTAGTACCAGAAAGCCTTATCATCTCTATGGTAAGTGGCAAATGGGTATGGCTATTGATTTTGGGAGGCTTTTGGTTAGGCTCAATCCTTGCCAGCAAATGGACGCAAGCACAAGATAAGAATACCCAATATATGGGCTTAGGACTTTATGTGTTACTCGAAGCTGTTATCTTTATGCCAATAATCTTTTTGGCGATGTACTTTACTGATGGTACGGCTATCCTTTCGCAAGCTGGTATTATTACACTTGCTTTGTTTGGCGGACTTACAGCGGTGGTATTCCTCACCCGCGTAGACTTTTCGTTCTTGCGTAGCATATTGGTAATAGGAGGTTTTGTAGCCTTAGGACTTATTGTGGCAGGAGCTATCTTTGGTTTCGATTTAGGACTTTGGTTCTCAGTAGCAATGGTTGCTTTGGCAGCAGGCGGTATACTATATGAAACTTACAATATCAAAAATGTATACAGCACTGACCAATACGTAGGGGCAGCTTTACAGTTGTTCTCTTCTATTATGCTACTTTTCTGGTATATATTGAGAATACTTATGTCGAGAAGAGATTAATCTGTTCTCCTAAAATATTATAGTCAAACAAAAATAAATTGCGAATAAATAGACTTGTTCTTAGAGGACGATTTGCAAATCGTCCCTACAATATACTGAAAAAGCGACTGATTATCAGTGTATCAACTTTGCCAAAGTCTGAAACTTTGGCAAAGTGTAGCGACGCAAAATTTGCAAACCAATTCTGATAGACTGTAAATGATAAGTTCCATCATTGAGTACAATGAGATTAGTACTCTTGATGGAACTCTTGTATTATATGAGGTTATATGACGGATTATGTTAGCTTGTCTTCTTATAATTCCAAATAGCCCAACTATTGAGTAGCACAGCGAATCCTACAAGATACAAAAACTCTATGTGTAACTGCTCAAAACTACTGCCTTTGAGCACAATTAAGCGGACAGCATTCACAAAATGGGTTACCGGAATAGCATTACTCACCTGTTGACTCCAAGCGGGCATACTGTCTACACTGGTGAGGAAACCACTCATCAGTAGGAATATCATTATAAAGAAATAGGCGATGAACATAGCCTGCAACTGTGAATCGGCATAGGTGGAGACGAGCAGTCCGAAGCCGAGAATCGCTATGAGGTACATTGTGGCAAAGGCATACAAGGTGAGTAGATTTCCTGCGGGGAAGATACCATAGACTACATACATCACCGTAAGCCCCAAGGTGAAGAGGATTAACCCTACTACCAAAAAGGGTATGAGCTTTCCTAATATAAACTGCCACTTCTTGATAGGCGTTACATTTATCTGCTCGATAGTGCCTATTTCCTTTTCTTTGACTACATTGAGTGCTGAAAGAAAGCCCCCGATAATAGTGAGTAATATAGCTAAAATACCTGGAACAATGTAGCGCGTGTATTGCATATAGGGGTTGTACCAATGGGTGCTCTCCACACTGATTTTGGCTACATTACCTATGTGTTGGGGTGCTTTTACATTTACATCGAGTTGGGTGTTGAAGTCACGTATCACCGTAAGCAAATACGCTCCTCCTAAAGACGACTTGCTCCCATTAATCGCATCGATAGAGAGACCAAGTGTCTGCTTTCCTTCGCGTACGAGGTTGCGCTCAAAACCTTCGGGGACTTCTAAAACTACATCAGCTTTGCCGTCTTCTATCAGGGCGATACCTTCCTTATAGGAGAAAGGAGCCTTTACGAGCTTAAAGTACCCTGACGCAGTAATCTTCTGTATCAGTTGGTGAGAATAGGTACTTTGGTCGTGGTTGATATACACAAGGTTGATGTTCTTCACATCGAAATTGGCAACTAAGGGCAATATAATCAGTTGGAAGATAGGTGCCACAAACATCATTGCCAAGATCGTCTTATCTCGGAATATCTGCTTAAATTCTTTTTGTAGTATAAAGCTTAACACTTTCATTTCTTCTTTATTGTAATCTAATCTTAAACTTCTTCATTGCAAGGCTTAAGAAAATTACCGCCATTGCTATTAATATCAGCGTTTCTTTCCATACGTAAGTGAAATCCAACCCTTTGAGCATTACTTTCTTCACGATACTGTAGTAATAACTTGAGGGGAAGACTTTGGATATTCCTTGAAAAATAAGGGGCATATTCTCTATGGGGAACATAAAGCCGGTAAAGAATGCCGTAGGAAGCATCATTCCCATCATAGCGATGAGCATAGCCGTTTGCTGTGAGGCGGTAACGGTGGATATGAGTAGCCCCAACGACAAACAGATGATGATAAACAAGGTGCTTTCGGCGTAAAGCAACAGCAGATTGCCACGTATCGGGACATCAAGCATATAGACCGATAGCAGGAGTATCACAGTGAAGTTGATGAGCGAGAGAATAAGGTAAGGCACGGCTTTGGCAATGAGTATCATTATAGGTTTGAAAGGCGATACCAAAAGGATTTCCATAGTACCTAACTCTTTTTCACGCACTACCGCTACCGAGGTGAGGGCAGTGCTCACTATCATAAAGACGAGCGCAATCACCCCAGGGACGAAGTTCATAGAGCCATTCTGCTCCTCATTGTACAGCATTCGGTTTTCTAAGGTTATCTGGTAGGGTAGTTGTACAGCAGGGTTCAGCTCTTGCTGATAGCTCGCTACCATAGCCGAAAGGTAGTTCTGCACTGTTTTAGCCGTATTGGGGTCACTCCCATCGGTGATGAGTTGTAGGGGGGTACCACTGGGGGTGTAGAGGTCTTTTCCGAAATCGGGAGGGAAGATGAGCGCAGCTTTTATAGTGCCACGCTTGAATTGGTCTTCTACTTGGTCGTAACGGAACAGAGGCTCTTTCAGCTTAAAATACGGACTCGCCTGCAAGCGGTGCGTGATTTCTTGGCTATAGGTATTGTTTGCCTCATCTAATACAGCGATACCGATGTTCTTGACCTCGCTGCTGAGGGCTTGACCAAAAAGGATAATCTGCGCTATGGGGATACCAAAGAGTATCAGTAGCGTGCGACGGTCGCGGAATACGTGATAGAATTCCTTGCGTATAAAGGCGATGAGCTGTTTCATATTAATAGGTGGGCGAATTGCCATTTAATAGATGGGCGAATTGCCATTCGCCCCTACGGGGTTATTCATTACGTTTTGCTTTACGGGCGAGTTGGTAGAACACCTCGTCCATTGAATGAGTGTTAAACTGTGATTTAAGGTGGGTGGGCGTATCCATTGCTTCCACTTTGCCGTCTACCATTATGCTGATGCGGTGGCAGTATTCGGCTTCGTCCATATAGTGAGTGGTAACGAATACGGTGATGCCCTGTGCGGAGGCTTCGTATATCATATCCCAGAACTGACGGCGCGTTATGGGGTCTACGCCACCGGTAGGCTCGTCGAGGAATACGATTTCGGGACGATGGAAGATAGCCACCGAGAAAGCGAGCTTCTGCTTCCAGCCCAGGGGTAGCGACCCTACGAGTTTGTTGGCTTCAGCCTCCAAGCCGAGCTTGGTGATAAGGTCGGTACTGCGGGTTTTGATTTCCTTTCGACTCAAGCCATAGACGCCTCCGTAGAAGGTGATGTTTTCCTGCACGGTGAGGTTGTCATACAACGAAAACTTCTGACTCATATAGCCGATGTGTTTTTTAATCTGCTCTTGCTGGCGATAGACATCAAAGCCTGCTACGGTAGCCTCGCCTGAGGTAGGGTAGGAAAGTCCGCAGAAGATGCGTATAGCGGTGGTTTTCCCCGCGCCATTGGCACCGAGAAAGCCGAAGATTTCGCCTTTTTCAACGGTAAGGGAAATGTTGTTCACGGCTTTGAAATCGCCGAATTGCTTTGTTAGATTATGACAGTGTATTGCGTACATCTTATTAAATTAGCAAATTAGCAAATGTGAAAATTAGCAAATTACCCCCACACATACTCTGCTGTCGCAGACTTCCCCGAAGGGGGACAAGCCAGAAAGGTGATAAATATTGCTTTAATTTTCTTCCATTAGGCGTATAAAACTGTCCTCGATGGTAGGGGTAATGGCTTTCCATTCGAGGTGGGGGAAGGTAGTTTTCAGCTGTTGCTCGAATATGGGAATATTGGTGTTTTCCTTGAGAGTAATGTGTAGGTACTCGCCAAAGGGGTAACAGCTATCAATGTTGGGGTGCTCGCGCAGGTGCTGGAGCAGTGCGTACAGATTGGGAGCCTTGACAGCATAGAGTGCCGTAGGGTACTGGGCGATGATTTGCTCGGGGGTGCTGGTGGAAAGCACCTTGCCTGATTGTATTAAGGCTATGCGGTCGCACAGACTGGCTTCGTCCATATAAGGGGTGGAAACGAGTATGCTGATGCCTTGCGCCTTCAGTTTCTTCAGCATCTCCCAGAACTCTTTGCGCGAAACCACATCTACCCCCGTGGTGGGTTCGTCTAACAAGAGGACTTTGGGTTTGTGAATGAGGGCGCAACATAGGGCTAACTTCTGCTTCATTCCCCCTGAGAGCTTGCCCGCGCGACGGTTACTGAACGGCTTTATCTGCTCATAAATATCTTTGATAAGGTCGTAATTCTCGGCGATAGTCGTGCCAAAAACAGTGGCGAAGAAGGTGAGGTTCTCTTCGACAGTGAGATCTTGGTACAGAGAGAAGCGCCCAGGCATATAGCCCACGTGCTTGCGGATTTCTTTATAATCCTTGACGATATCCCAGCCCTCGATACTTGCTGTGCCCTCATCAGGCAGGAGGAGGGTGGTGAGCATACGAAAGATGGTGGTTTTGCCCGCCCCATCGGGACCGATGAGCCCGAAAAGTTCGCCCTTTTTAACTTCTAAGGAAAGGTGTTGCACGGCGTGGGTATCTCCGTACGACTTGCTGAGGTTATGTATAGTGATGCTATTCATCTTTTGATTTACTGATTTGGTTATGAGCTACAAACTCTTTTCTTGGTAGGCACGAGCCACAGGCTCGCGCCAGCAGGGAGCCACACAGGCTGTTTTGTTTTCTATTGTTAAAAAAGGTTGTACTTTTGCCACGAATTTAGATATTATACTTATATGCATTACCTATACCTTACTTTAGCGATTGTTTTAGAGGTCTTAGCCACCGCTCTTTTAGGTAAATCGGAAGGGTTTACCAAGTGGTTATTTGTCGTAGGCTCGCTGTTGTCTTATGGTGTTTGTTTTTATTTTTTATCCTTAGCTCTCAAGAATATTCCACTGGGGGTGGCCTACGCTATCTGGTCGGGGGTAGGGATTGTACTGACAGCCATTGTGAGTATTCTTGTTTTCAAAAACAAAATAGACCTGCCTTTTGTACTGGGTTCCCTGCTTATCATCGCTGGCGTAGTGGTGATTAACCTTTTTTCAAAGGCAAATGGACACTGATTTTTCCCCTTATTTTTTATCTTTTCTTCTTGTTATCAAAATAAATACTACGCATATTACCAGTCCTACAAGAGCGGGTTTGGCTACTGACCAACCGCTTGCACCACTGCTCACCACGCTCCATAATAGTTTTAAAAGCGCTGCTAACACTACGGTGTAGAGCAATAAGCGCCATTTTCTCTTCCACGCTGAGACTATCAGCAGATAGAAAAAAAGCGGTACACTTAGTGAGAAAAGTATCTTTTTTGTGTCCCACGTGCCTTTGAGATAGTCCATTTCGTAGGCTAGGAAGCCAAGCACCTTAGGGTCGGTTTGTTGTGGAACGGAGAACCAAAACATACTAGTAAATAGGCAAAAGATACTCAATGACACTCCTGCATACGATTTTCTCAAAGCAAAATACACCATAGGCACGATAAAGAGCGGGCGCACATACCAGCTCAATATATTGTGATGTCGCGCAAAAGTCCACTCAAAAAAGGAGTCATTAGTGAGAAAGACTACTATAAAAACTATGGTAAGCAGGGCGAAAACCGTTGCTATTACTTTTTCGTATTTCTTTAACATAGGGTTGTATTTGTTAGTAAGCTACAAAAAATGTGCTAAGAGTATGAGTTACAAGCTCTGTTCTTAATAGGCACAAGCCATAGGCTCGCGCCAGCGGAAGGGGGTGTAGAGCGAGGTTATTTGAATAGCACTTCTCCGTACATTCCTATCTTTAAAAAGCCGTCGTTTTTAACCTTTATCTTGATGGCGTATACAAGGTTGGCGCGTTCGGATTTTGTTTGAATCGTTTTGGGAGTGAACTCGCTCTTTTGGGATATCCAGATAATTTCGCCTTGATAGGTGCGGTATGCGCCTTTTCCGGCATCGGTGCGCACGGTAACTTGCTGTCCTAACTTGATTTGGGATAGTTGGTCGCCAGTGATGTAGGCTTTGAGGGTTAGTACATCGGTATTAGCGATTTTATAGAGAGGCTTTCCAAAGGTCTGCATTTCCCCTTTGAGGGCGTAGTTGACGAGTACTGTGCCCGCAATGGGGTTGATAATTTCACCCTGATTGATTTGCTCTTGAACAGCCTGAGCATTCTTTTGCAGAGGGGCTTCTTGGCTTAATACATTGCGGTTTTGCGTGTTGATGTTGGTGAGACTGACCTTGAGTTGGTTTTCGGTTACGGCTATCTGCTTGCGAAGCTGGTCGATGAGGGCAGAGAGGTCGTCCAATTGCTTTTGTGTGGCAGCCCCACCACGTACTAAGCTCTGCGTACGCGTAAGTTCACGTTCCTGTTGGGCGAGTTGTGCGCGCTGTACTTCGAGTTGGCTACGAATGAGTGCCACCTGGTCGGCAGGGTTTTGGGTTTTCTCTTTGAGTGAGGCAATAGTGGCTTCCACCTGCTCTTTCTGTATCTTGAGAAGGGCGACGTTTATCTGACCGACCTTTTGACCTTCGGTAAGAGTTTTGCCTTCTTCTACATCGTAGTCGATGAGCTGCCCTGTCTGTTGAGCAGAAACGATGACTTCGTCGGCTTCGAAGTTGCCAGAAGCGTCAAATTTGTTCTTATTATTGCAAGCTATTAAAGCTATCAATGTAGTAATAAGTGCTATCTTTTTCATTTTCCTGTAATTAATTGATGATTCTCTTGAGCTTGGAGGAGTTGTATTTGGTGCAGGATAAGAGTTTGTTGGGCGAGATGCCAAGCATTGACTTTTTGCAAATATTCGTGAGTGGTGATAACCCCGTTATCCAACTGGACTTCGGCTGCTTTGGCGACGGAATGGCGTAGGGTTACTGATGCTTCATCTTGTTCTATCAGCTTTTGTAACTTTTTGAGTTGCTCGGACTGCTGAGTGAGTTCGAGTTTGGTGTTGAGTAAGAAGGCTTGGCGGTCGGCTATGAGGCTTTCGCGGTTGAGGCGTAGGATATGTCTTTTACTTGAAAGGTTGTATAGTGGACTGAGATTCCACTGCAAACGAAGCCCCGTGATGTAGTAGAAATCCGCTTGGTTGCTGAGCATATTGAGTGTGGGACGCCCGTAACCGCCTTGAAAAAACGCACTGAGTTTAGGTATATATTCGCTACTGAGCTGTTTTTCTTGCGCTTTAAGCAACGATTCCTGTAGCTGAAATCCTTTGAGTTCAGGGCGAAAAATATCGGTAATTAGGCTTTGAGATTGGGATTGAGGCGCAGGCTGTGCGAGCTGGGAAGCGTTGGTGAGCTCTTTGCCTATGAAAGTAGACAGCATTTGCAAGTAGGTAGCTTGGGTGGCTTCGTACTCGGTGGTTTGCATTGTCACGCGGAGGATTTCGGCTTTAAGCTCGTCTACATTGCTGGGGAGGGTCGTACCGTTTTTTAGGGCTACTTCCGCCTTCTTAAGTTGCGACTCAAGCGTTTCGATATTGAGGCGGTTTTGCGATAACTGGGCATTGATGAGGAGTACCCCAAAATATAGGTTACTCACACGTTGTTTTAGGGTGTATAACTGCGTTTCGACCGCTTGTGCTTGCACGGCACTTTGAGCTTTGGCAATAGCCTTCTGACTTTGAATCGTACCACCTCCATAGAGCAGTTGGCTTACCTCGCCCACGACCTTGTATTGCTCCTTGTCGATGATAGGCAAAGAGACGTTAGGAGGCAGTGGGAGTGCTCCTACAATGGTTTTAGAGAGGTCGGTTACTTCCGACTGGTAAGTGGCTTGCCCTAGGATAGAGACCTGTGGGAGGTAAGCACGATTGGCATTGGCAAGGGTATAGCCTTCGGTTTTGGCTACCAAATCGAGCTTTTTGATGGTAGGGTAGTTCTCACGAGTAAGACGATAGCAGTCCTCCAAAGAAAGGATAGCCTGCGCTTGCGTGGTGAAAATGAGGGCTATAGACGCGGTGAGTGTTAGGATAAGGTGTTTCATAGTGGCAATCCTCACCCCCGTTCCCCCTCTCCGAAAGAGAGGGGGCAAGCCATAAAACAGAGTAAAAGACTGATGAATTAAGGCTTTTAGGGGTATTATAATGTTAATAAATTAGTTTAACCATTTGGTTAGGGTATAGATAAAAAAATGTTATTTAGCCTCCGTTCCCCCGAAGGGGGACAATCCGCAAAGACAATTGTTTAAGAGAAATCGTATTATTATTTCCATAGCATCGCTTTAATCCATTGAGGGATAAGAGTTTTACGCTGAAGCATTAGGGCTTTGTACTGTTCTTCGGGTATGTTAATAATTGAGGTTAGGATAGGTTTTGCAATGAAAGGAAATATCACCAACCCGATGACGTTTAGGATAGCTTGCATTAGGTTAGGCTCTGTGACTTCGCCACGAGCTACGGCTTCGGCATATTGACGGGTGAGCACAGAGTGAGTAAGTGCCTCTTTAATAGGGTTTTGCTCTACAAATGCTTGCGGGTTAGGACGCACCTCATTGAGTATAAAGGTAGGTAATTCGGGTTCTTTGAGGAGTAAATCGACGTAGTTAGAGACGATGAGGTCTATTTTCTCATCGAGAGAGGTATTTTCGTCGTTCAGCATAAGGTTTACTCCTTTAAAGAATTGCGCCATTGTTTCCATCATTACCATTTCAAAGAGTTTTTCTTTACTGCGGAAATAATAGTTGAGCATCGCGTGATTGATACCCGCTTCTTCGGCAATATCGCGAGTGCGTGTGCCTGCAAAACCTTTCTGATGAAAGACTTTGCGGGCAGCGGCTTTGATGCGTTCTTCGGTGCTTATATCTTTTGTCTTCTTCATCGTTACTTCTGATTTTCGGGGGCAAAGGTACAACGAGTTTTTGAATTAACCAAATGGTTAGAACAAAAATTTAATTTACATAGTACGTAGGTAGTAGTAACAATCTAAAAGTCATATATTTACATATATAAATAAAAACCTATGGATAGGTGAAAAAATTAGAAAATTAGAAAATTAGGGAATTAGCAAATGGGAAGCGTAGTTAATGGTAAATGGTAAATGGTAAATGGTAAATGGTGAATAGTGAAATTGGGAGAGAGGTATACAAAGCTTATAGAATAATTAAAGAATGAGTGGCTTTACAGTGGCTCTACAGTGGCTCTACAGTGGCTCTACAGTGGCTCTACAGTGGCTCTACAGTGGCTCTACAGTGGCTCTACAATGAAGACTAACCAAAGATTAATTGAATACTAACTGAATAGCAATTGAATTTAGAATATTACTAATATCAATCAAGGGTTCAATTAATTGATGTGAGAAGAGTGTAGCTTACGCTACAGAAATCTTACAAATCTTTACAAATCTAACAAATAGTCAGTAAGCTATCTGAAAGTCTCGCAAAGACTTCACGGATTACACAGATTTAGCACA
>NZ_KB291229.1:11151-36870 GCF_000318255.2 Capnocytophaga sp. oral taxon 380 str. F0488 | reverse complement strand
TTACGCTACAGAAATCTTACAAATTTTTACAAATCTAACAAATAGTCAGTAAGCTGTCTGAAAGTCTTGCAAAGACTTCACGGATTACACAGATTTAGCACAGATAATTCTTTTGTAAAACATCATTGTTCTATGGATTGCTTAGTTAAAGCTGAGGGGAAAATTAAGAGTGTAGCTTACGCTACAGAAATCTTACAAATTTTTACAAATAAAACAAATAGTCAGTAAGCTACCCGAAAGTCTCGCAAAGACTTCACAGATTACACAGATTTAGCACAGATAATTCTTTTGTAAAACATCATTATTCTGTGGATTGCTCAGTTAAAGCTGAGGGGGAAATTAGCAGATTAGCAAATTTGTGAATTTGCTAATTAGTTCGTACCTTTGCGCCCTGAAAATGTTAATTATTAACTGTCAATCGTTAGTTAAAAATATATGACTTCGCAAGAAATAAGAGAACAATTCCTAAAATTCTTTGAAAGCAAAGGGCACACTATTGTTCCCTCGGCTCCTATGGTGGTTAAAAACGACCCTACCCTGATGTTTACCAACGCTGGTATGAACCAATTTAAAGAGTTCTTCCTTGGTAATGCTAAACCTAAATACAAACGCGTAGCCGATACTCAAAAGTGTTTGCGCGTATCGGGGAAGCACAACGATTTGGAAGAGGTAGGTCGCGACACGTATCACCACACGATGTTTGAGATGCTTGGCAACTGGTCGTTTGGCGATTACTTCAAAAAAGAAGCCATTAGCTGGGCGTGGGAATTGCTCACCGAAATATACAAAATTCCCAAAGAAAACCTCTATGTAACCGTTTTTGAAGGCAGTGAAGAAGACGGCGTGCCTTTTGACCAAGAAGCCTATGATATATGGAAAGAACGGATTGCTGAAAACCATATACTTCTCGGAAATAAAAAAGATAACTTTTGGGAAATGGGTGACCAAGGTCCTTGTGGTCCTTGTACCGAAATTCACGTGGATATCCGTTCAGATGAAGAGAAAGCCAAAGTGCCAGGTCGCGACCTTGTGAATAACGACCACCCTCAGGTAATTGAGATTTGGAATAATGTGTTTATGGAGTTCAACCGCAAAGCCGACGGTAGTCTCGAAAAACTACCTTCTCGCAACGTGGATACAGGTATGGGTTTTGAACGCCTCTGTATGGTATTGCAGAAGAAACAATCAAATTACGATACCGATGTGTTTACCCCTCTCATTCACAAAGTGGAAGAGATTACCCAAAGTAGATATACCTCAGGCGACCGTGTAACTCCTGAACAAGAACAAGTAAATATTGCGATTCGTGTGATTTCAGACCATATTAGGGCTGTGGCTTTTGCTATTACCGACGGTCAGTTGCCCTCTAACAATGGTGCTGGTTATGTGATACGCCGTATTTTGCGTCGTGCTATTCGCTATGGTTTTACTTTCTTAAACCAAAAAGAACCGTTTATCTACAAATTAGTAGAGACACTCTCTAACCAAATGGGAGGTACTTTCCCCGAATTGGAGAAACAGCAATTCCTGATTATGAGCGTCATAAAAGAAGAAGAAGCCTCTTTCTTGCGCACGCTTGAACAAGGTTTATTGATGCTAGACGTAATGATACAAAACAGTCCTGGCAAGCAACTATCGGGGGGTAAAGCCTTTGAATTATACGACACTTACGGCTTCCCCAAAGATTTGACAGCGCTCATTCTTTCGGAGAAAGGGCTCACTATGGACGAAGCTAGTTTTGAAGAACAATTACAAAAACAAAAAGAGCGTTCACGTGCAGCAGCTCAAATAAAAGCTGACGACTGGGTAATACTCCGCGACGACGATGAAGAGGAGTTTATAGGCTATGATACCTTAGAGGCTGTGGTGCGATTGGTGAAATACCGCAGAGTGGAAAGTCAGAAAGACGGTACTCATTTTCAGCTGGTATTCAACACTACTCCTTTTTATCCGGAAGGAGGTGGACAAGTGGGCGATAAAGGTACTCTACAAAGTGCTAACGGTGAGCTTATCTATATTTTAGATACCAAAAAAGAAAATAACCTTATCATTCACATTTCAGAACACCTGCCTACTAATTTAAACGACCCTTTCAAAGCAGAAGTACATTCAGTAGGACGTGAAATGGCAGAAGCTAACCACAGTGCTACCCACCTGTTACACCAAGCCTTACGCGAAGTGTTGGGTACACACGTTGAACAAAAGGGCTCTCGTGTAGCTCCTGAAACTTTGCGCTTCGACTTCTCTCACTTTGCTAAACTTACTGAGGAAGAGCTCAAAAAGGTAGAGCAATTGGTAAACAAACGTATTTTTGAGAAAATTCCTTTGCAAGAGCATCGTAATATTCCTATGCAACAAGCCGTGGAATCAGGTGCTATGGCACTCTTTGGTGAAAAGTACGGCGACCGTGTGCGTATGATTCAGTTTGGTGATAGCAAAGAGCTTTGTGGGGGAACTCACGTAAAGAACACAGGCGATATTTGGTATTTCAAAATCATCTCAGAAGGTGCAGTAGCAGCAGGGATTCGCCGTATTGAAGCGATTACCCGTGGAGGAGCTATGAAGTATTTTACAGAACAAGAACAGCTGGTAGAACAAATAAAAGAAACGCTGAAAAACGCCCAAGACCCTGTAAAAGCGATTACGCACTTGCAAGAAGAAAATGCAGCTTTACACAAAGAGCTTGAACAGTTGAGAAAAGAGCAAGCTAAGCAACTTAAAACAAGCATCAAAGCTGAATTTACAGAAGTAAATGGTGTTCAGTGTCTCGTAAAACAAGTAGATGCAGAAGTAGCAACTCTCAAAGACCTTGCTTTCGAGTTAGGTAATGAGGTAAAAAATGCTTTTGTATTCTTTGCATCAGCTCACGAAGAAGGCAAAGCACTCTTGTTATGCTATATCAATAAAGAATTGGCACGAGCCAAAGGATTAGATGCTGGTAAGATAGTACGAGAACTGGGCAAATACATTCACGGAGGAGGTGGCGGACAGCCATTCTTTGCAACCGCAGGAGGTAAAAACCCCGGTGGTATTACCGAAGCACTTTCTAAGGTAAAAGATTATTTATAATGAACTTTTTGGCTCATATTTACCTTTCGGGCGAAGGCGATGAACTGCTTACTATTGGCAACTTTATCGCCGATACCGTACGAGGTAAAGAATACTTACAATACCCCGAAGCAATGCAACGGGGTATTTTATTACATCGCAGAATAGACACTTTCACTGATGCACACACTATTTTCCGGAAAAGTAAACACCGATTGGTGCCTACTTACAACCATTACGCAGGGGTGCTGGTAGATATTTTTTACGACTATTGTCTTGCTAAACATTGGAAAGAATATTCTGATAAATCCTTAGAACAATATGTTCAACACTTCTACGATGCCTTAGAGCGCCATCAATACTTGCTCAACGATAAAGCTCAAACTTTGAGCAAATACATCATTGCCGAACGTTGGTTAGAAAGCTATCAAACTTTTGAAGGCATCTGCTCCATATTATACCGAATGGATAGGCGTACAGGCTTTGTTTCGAAAATGCAATATGCCATAGAAGATTTAAAAAGAGATGAAAAATTATATGAAGAAGAATTTACTCAGTTCTTTAAAGAAATACAAATGATGTAATTACAAAAACTTTTCAGTAGAATCGATTGTTTCTTAGTAATATTTCTACTTAATACAATATCCATATAATTATCTAATAAACAAATAGATACACAGTTACAAATAAAAAAACATCTTCAAAAATCATAAAATTATTTGGCTAATTCAAAGATTATTCGTAATTTTGCCATAATTTTTTAAGGGCATAGAGTATTAATTTATCATTATTGTTTCATTCTTTCCTATTAGAAATAGCCCTACTAAAATACTCTCGTTCCTAATTAGGAAATACAAATTTTATTATCAGCAAATGGCTGAAAACACTCAAAATCCAGAAGAGTTCTTACAGAACTTTGATTGGGACAAGTACCAAGAAGGTATTGACAGCGTACAAGAAGACCAATTGAAAAACTTCGAAGAATTGGTTAAAAACAATTTCGTTGACACTCAAGACAATGAAGTAGTAGAAGGAGTAGTAACCCGCATCACTGACAGAGAAGCGATTATCGACATCAACGCTAAATCAGAAGGCGTTATCTCTCTCAACGAGTTCCGCTACAACCCGAACCTCAAAGTAGGTGACAAAGTAGAAGTGCTTATCGATATCCGTGAGGATAAAAACGGTCAGTTAGTACTTTCACACCGCAAAGCACGTACGCTTAAAGCTTGGGATAGAATTAACTTGGCACACGAAAACGGCGAAATCGTAAACGGTTTTGTAAAAAGCCGTACCAAAGGCGGTATGATAGTAGATGTATTTGGCATCGAAGCATTCTTACCTGGTTCTCAAATTGATGTGAAACCTATCCGCGATTACGAACAATTCGTAAACAAAACAATGGAATTCAAGATTGTGAAAGTAAATCACGAGTTCAAAAACGTAGTGGTTTCTCACAAAGCACTCATCGAAGCAGATATCGAAGAACAGAAGAAAGAAATCATCAGTCAGCTCGAAAAAGGACAAGTACTCGAAGGAGTTGTGAAAAATATCACTTCTTACGGTGTATTTGTAGACCTTGGTGGCGTAGACGGATTGATTCACATCACCGACCTTTCTTGGGCTCGTATCAATCACCCAAGCGAAGTGGTATCGGTAGACCAAAAACTCAATGTGGTAATCCTCGATTTCGACGACAACAAATCACGTATCCAATTAGGTTTAAAACAGCTTAGCAAACACCCTTGGGACGCTCTTGCTGACGACCTTAAAGTAGGTGATAAAGTAAAAGGTAAAGTAGTGGTAATTGCCGACTACGGTGCTTTCGTAGAAATCGCTGATGGTGTAGAAGGTCTTATCCACGTTTCTGAAATGTCTTGGAGTACTCACTTGCGTTCTGCTCAAGATTTCGTAAAACTCGGCGACGAAGTAGAAGCTGTTATCTTGACTCTCGACCGCAACGAGCGCAAAATGTCTTTGGGTATTAAACAACTTACCCCAGACCCTTGGATTAACATTACTGAGAAATATCCAGTAGGTTCTAAACATACAGGTACTGTTCGCAATTTCACTAATTTCGGTGTATTCGTAGAACTCGAAGAAGGTATCGATGGTCTTATACACATCACCGACCTTTCTTGGACTAAGAAAATTAAACACCCATCAGAATTTGTAAACTCTGGTGATAAGATTGAAGTAGTAGTACTTGAATTAGATGCCGAAGGACACAAATTGTCATTAGGACACAAGCAAACCACTCCTAACCCTTGGGACAAATACGAAACTGAATTTGCGGTAGGTACAGTTCACAAAGGTACTATTTCTAAAATGGTAGATAAAGGTGCTACTGTTCCTTTCAACGACGATATCTTAGCGTTTGTTCCTTCACGTCACTTAGAAAAAGAAGACGGAAAGAAATTGGGCAAAGGAGACACTGCTGATTTCAAAGTGATTGAATTTAACAAAGAATTTAAACGTGTTGTAGCTTCTCACACTGCTATCTTCAAAGAAGAAGAAGAGAAAATAGCTAAAGAAGCTGCTGTAAATACCAGCTCATCTACAGTCGAAAAATCAACACTTGGTGATCTTGAAGCATTACAAGAGTTGAAAGACAAGATGGAAAAAGAGAAGTAATTTAGTTTTTTTCATAATTTTTTGTTTTAATGAGGAAAAGTCGTTGCTGGGAAGTGACGACTTTTTTTATTATTCATCATCTATCTATTATTCATAAAAGAAAGCCTCAGTGTTTTTATACACTGAGGCTTTCTTTTATTAAATATTAAAGATTACTTAAACTCCTTTTCGTGGCGTTTGCGTTCATTCTCATCTAAGTAGATTTTACGTAAGCGCATATTTTTAGGAGTTACTTCTACATACTCATCTTTTTGGATATATTCCAAGGCTTCTTCTAAAGAAAACTTAATAGGCGGTGCCAATTTTACTTTTTCATCAGAGCCCGCAGCACGTACGTTAGTAAGTTTTTTAGTCTTCGTTACATTTACTACTATATCTCCACTACGAGAGTTTTCACCGATTACTTGTCCTGTATAAATATCTTCACCAGGAAAGATGAAGAATTTGCCTCGGTCTTGCAATTTGTCGAGAGAATAAGGAATAGCAGTGCCTTGTTCCATAGAAATAAGCGAACCATTAATACGCCCTGCTATTTCACCTTTGAAAGGTTGGAACTCCAAAAAACGGTGGTGAATAATAGCTTCACCAGCAGTAGCCGTAAGCAATTGGTTACGCAACCCTATAATACCGCGAGATGGAATAATAAACTTAATAATCATACGTTCACCTTTAGGTTCCATACTTAGCATTTCGCCTTTGCGAAGGGTAACTAAATCGACTGCTTTACCACTTACATTCTCAGGCAAATCAATAGTAAGTTCTTCTATAGGTTCGCATTTTACGCCGTCAATCTCTTTGATGATAACTTGTGGCTGACCGATTTGCAATTCATAACCTTCACGACGCATTGTTTCAATGAGTACTGAAAGGTGCAAAACCCCACGACCATAAACTATAAACTTATCGGCACTATCAGTAGGTTCTACGCGTAAAGCAAGGTTTTTTTCCAATTCACGCTCTAAACGTTCTTTGATATGGCGAGAGGTTACAAACTTTCCGTCTTTACCAAAGAAAGGAGAATCGTTGATAGTGAAGAGCATACTCATAGTAGGTTCATCGATAGCAATAGTAGGAAGTGCTTCGGGGTTTTCGTAATCGGCGATAGTATCACCAATTTCAAAGCCTTCTAAGCCTGCAATCGCACAAATGTCGCCTGCTTGTACTTCTTCTACTTTCTTACGACCTAAACCATCAAAGAGGTGTAGCTCTTTAATTTTAGATTTTACAATAGTTCCGTCGCGTTTTACTAATGAAATATTCATACCCGATTTTAGGGTACCACGATGCAAACGACCAATAGCAATACGTCCTGTAAAACTAGAATAATCCAATGAAGTGATAAGCATTTGCAAGCTACCTTCTTCTATTTGAGGAGCTGGAATATGCTTTACCACCATATCGAGTAGGGGTGCAATACTATCGGTTTTCTTATGCCAATCTTCTGACATCCAATTTTGTTTAGCTGAACCATATACCGTAGGAAAATCTAACTGCCAATCTTCAGCGCCGAGTTCAAACATCAGGTCGAATACAGCTTCGTGTACCTCATCAGGAGTACAGTTTTCTTTATCAACTTTGTTGATTACCACAATGGGTTTCAACTTCATCTCTATAGCCTTTTGGAGTACAAAACGCGTTTGTGGCATAGGGCCTTCAAAAGCATCGACAAGCAAGAGCACGCCATCGGCCATATTGAGTACACGCTCCACTTCCCCACCAAAATCGGCGTGGCCAGGTGTATCAATAATGTTTATTTTGATGTCTTTATAAACTACTGAAACGTTTTTAGAGAGGATAGTAATTCCTCGTTCGCGTTCGAGGTCGTTATTATCTAATATCAGTTCGCCTGAATCTTGATTTTCGCGGAAGAGAGCGCAGTGGTGTAAAATCTTGTCTACTAAGGTAGTTTTGCCGTGGTCTACGTGGGCAATAATAGCTATATTTCTAATAGCGGTCATAGATATAATTTGTGTTTTAAAAATTTGAGGGTGCAAAAGTACGAAGTAATTAGCAATTTAGCAAATTCGTAAATTGACAGTTATTGTCTTTTCTGAAATTATTGGAATTATTTGGTATTTATTTACTATCTTTGTCCCCTATTCAAACCGTTATGTTTCAATCTATAAAAAAAGAAGTCTTATTGCTGTTGCGCGATGTGGGGGCACTTATCATTCTCTTTGCGATGCCATTGCTATTGGTGGTAACCATTACGCTTTTGCAGGACGGAGCTTTTAAGAATATCAGTGAGCAGAAAACAGCCGTTCTGTTAGTGGACAACGATGGCGGTGAAATTGCCAAAAATATCAGTAAGAGCTTAGAAGGAAGTGCTTTCGAAATGGTGAAAACGTTGGACGGCAAACCTATTGACGAAGTTATGGCGCGTGAGCAGGTGCTGAAAGGTAACTATCTGCTAGCTATTGTAATTCCTGCTGAACTCTCCTCCAGCTTGCAAACTAAAGTGCAACAGAATGTAGAGACAATTATCAACACTTTTGCAGGCGAGACTGTAACACCTACTGAAACGGCTTATACTACCAAAGAAATACGCCTTTATTTTGACCCGACTTTGCAGACTTCGTTTAAAGAAAGTGTGAAGAGTGGCATTGACAAATTGCTATACCAAATAGAAAATCAGTATATTTATAAAGCCTTTGAGAGTCAGTTAGAGGAAGGGGTGAGTTTACCAAAAACAGAAGCATTAGTGAGTTTTAGAGAAATCAATCCTAATACGGCTACTGCTGCTATCCCCAACGCTACCCAGCACAACGTACCCGCGTGGGCTCTCTTTGCTATCTTCTTTATTACCATACCGCTATCGGCGAGTATTGTAAAGGAAAAAACACAAGGCACAGGACTCCGACTCTTCACGAGTCCCCTACCCTACTCAGCATTACTCTCCGCTAAAATCATTGTTTTTCTAGTGATTAGCTTACTACAATTCGCTTTGATGGTAGTAATGGGGGTGTTCGTATTTCCTTACTTAGGCTTACCAATGTTAGATGTGGGAGGTAAACTTTTACCTTTGTTATTAGTCGCCATAGTGTCAGGGCTTTCGGCAATAGGATTGGGGGTACTTTTAGGGACTTTAGCAAAAACCCAAGAACAATCAGCGCCCTTGGGAGCTACCCTCACAGTGCTTTTTGCAGCTATTGGGGGCGTGTGGATACCTACCTTTGCAATGCCCCATATTATGCAATTGCTTTCTAATATTTCCCCTATGAACTGGGGATTACAAGCCTTCTACGAGGTATTGTTAAGAGGCGGTTCTGCGAGTAGTTTGCTACCTAAAATAGGAGCTTTACTGCTCTTTTTCATTACTTGTATTCTTATCTCTATTTATTATGACAAAGCTAAAAGAAACGTATAAACCTGCGAATTTATCTGAGAGTCTCATTATTACGGTACGCTTTAGCGAAACCGACCCACTTGGTATTGTGTGGCACGGCAACTACATCAAATATTTTGAAGACGGACGTGAGGCGTTTGGGAGAAAGTACGGTATTTCTTACCTTGATGTAGAGCGCGAAGGCTATACAACTCCTATTGTGAAGAGTGTATGTGAACACAAGAAGATGGTGCGTTATGGCGAACGTTTGCGCATTGATACTCACTATATTCCCTCCAATGTAGCGAAACTCATCTTTCAGTATTTTATCTACAACGAAGCCAATGAGTTGGTTTGTACGGGAGAAACTGTACAAGTATTTACTTCATTAAAAGATAATAGCTTATCGCTGTATAAACCTAAGTTTTTTGAAGAATGGGAGAAAAAAGTGAAAAGTAACAGGTAATAAGTAACAATACCCTTTGTCAAAGTCTTAGAGACTTTGACAAAGGATATTGAGGTTAAAAGTGTTTTAATTATTATTATTATTTTTTAAGGCGTTTGATGATGAGCTTTCCAAAGGATTTAGCGGTTTTCTCAAAGCCTTCTCCTATACGCAACTCATTACTGTAATTATGTCCTATTTGGTCGCCTGGGGCTTCGATAGAGCGTATTTGGTATAGTACATTTTCTCTGTTATTTGTTTCTACAAAACTGAGTACAGTAGTTACTTTGGCTTTTTGTTTCATTACCCAAGCATCCCATCCTGGATATATCCATTGGGCATCTACAATAAGGGTATAGGCTGCTTGAGGAGCATCTTTTTGAAATGCAATTCCTTTAGATTCAGTAACTGTACGTCTCATCAAATCTAAAAATTTAGGCTCCCAAAAGGTTTCTCTCGCTCCTTCCCATTTCTTCAGCCAATTATCTCCCTCACCTTTATTCCTGTTGTTAAGAAATTGACGACGTTCATCTACGTATTCTCTTTCGGTAACATTGTCTTTCATTAGTCGCAAATTATCGTATTTGAACTCTACATTCACGACTTTTTGATCTTTTAGAAAAGATAAATTACCTCTTTCTTCTTGAAAATCTTGCGCCGTTACAGCTAAGGTAACGCACAAAAATAAGACAGCTAATAGATTTTTTGTCTTCATATATAATTAATTTAATGGTTTGCGTTTGTCTACAAATTTCATCGGTTTGCGACTGCCCAACGGATAGAGCTGTTGCTCAATAAGGGCTATATCGCAGAACTCAATCTTAGGAACTACCCTGAGTTTAGCGCGGAAATGATGACTTATCTGCTCACGAAGGGCTTCAGTAGGGTTTTTTGTCCCTATTTTGATGAGAATTTCATCGGTGAGGATATCATTGGTATTGATTTCTATAATGTAATTCTCTATGGCTTCAAACCCCGTAAGCAAATCCATTAGGGCTGGCGGGTAGAGGGTCGTTCCTTTGTATTTAATCATCTGCTGTTTGCGACCCAGTACAGGACTCACTCGTGCCGTATGTCGCCCACATTTACAAGGGGTACTGTGCATCGCTACTATATCACCTGTGCGAAAACGCAACAATGGCATACCTTCCACTCCCAAAGTAGTGATAGTGAGTTCGCCACTCTCACCATCGGGTACGGGGCGTCCTTCGTCGTCTAATACCTCGGTGATGATGAGCTCAGGGTGGTGATGCCCTCCGTGCTGGTATTCACACTCGGTGAAAGTAGTGCTCATCTCGGTAGAAGCATAAGTAGAGTAGAGTTGCAATCCCTGCCATTTTTCAGTAATCTTTTTCGCTAAGAGTGTAGGGCTAAAATCCTGATTGCGCAACGCCTCACCTATACACACCACTCCTTTTACGGAAGAAGCGCGATAGTCTATACCATTCTTTTCGGCATATTCTATCATTTTCAGCACAAAGGAAGGAACCGCAATAAGGTATTTAGGCTCGTACAATCGAATAGAATCCCATTGCAATTCGGGTATTCCTGCCCCTACCCTAATGATGCTCGCTCCCATTTTGCGTATGCCTAAGAAATAAGCCAAGCCTGCCATAAAACGGCGGTCGATAGTAGTCATTAGTTGGACTACATCGCCTTTTTGAATGCCTGCACAAGCTAATGAGATAGCTTCGTTGTACGCCAAACGGTCTAAATCCCTGTCAGTGAGACCGAAAGTAACGGGCGTTCCCATAGTGCCTGAGGTAGAAGCATAGTCTACAATAGCAGTTTTAGGTACGCAGAGAAAAGCATCATTCTCGCGTTGCAAATCGTCTTTATGGGTTGTGGGTATTTTTTGTAAATCGGCAAGGGTGCGGATATCTTCTATACGGATATGGTGCTTGCGGAAGAGATTTTGATAAAAAACCGATTTTTCATTGAGATATTGCAATAGCTCTCGCAGTTTTTCTTCTTGAAAAGCTACAATCTCGGCTTCCGATTTAGTTTCTATGGTTGGAATAAGTGCACTCATTATTTTTGTTAATAAAACTTTGCCAAAGGTTCTAATGCCCGTGCGACTCACACCTTTGGCAAAGTTGTATGTAAATTTCCTTATTTAAAAAGTCGTTTTAAGGAGTTTAAGAATCCTTTTTCTACCACATCAATACCGATACCGAAGTTGCTATCAGCCATAGTGTGATAATCTTCGCGGATAGGTTCCAATTTATCTAATGGCAATTCGATATTCGTGAGCGGATTGTACTCCACAATCACCTTACCAGAGTTCTTAGTGATAAACTTTTGGGTTTTATGGGTAAAATACTCGTTTTTGATATCACACTCTTGTACGGTGTATTTTTCCTTAGTATCGATATTTTCATCAGTTTTGAGCTCTATTTCGTAACGCTCACTATCGAAGTTATGCCAAAAGCTCGCATCGCTGTGCTGGTGCTCACGAATACTGTTTTTCAACACACTACCATCGTAGTACATCAAGAAACGACGACCTTCGTTATCTATAAAATAAGGCTGTTCAATAGTTGCTTCGTACTTCACTACAAATTCATTTTCCACCTTATCGTCCTTCACTATTTGCAAAGTAGCATCTTTGAAAATCTCGCGGAAATCTTTGCCTTTGCGGTCGTTTACATAGTTGAGTGCATAGAACAAGGAGTTGTTCCAGCTGTCCAAACGTTCATTTTTGTTGCTCGACTTGAAGTAAGCTCGCATAGAGTTTGCACGATTGTAACGATAAGTAGTAAGCAGTTGTATTTTGCCCGTATTGCCTTTGGCTTCTAAGGTGATGTGCTCATCTATACAAAAATTGTCAAAATAGGTAGGTTTGCGCACTTGTAACTCTTGGTCAGGCAATATCTCCATAAAGTGACAAAAAGAAATCACTGCGCGTTTCTCCAATTTACCAAACTCATTACGAGCAGTGGCATCTACAAAGTATTCTTTACCCTTGTAATTGATTTTCACCACTACGTGATTGAATGAAAGCAACGAAGGGAGATAGAATTGCAAGTAATAATCAGAATTGTAGTTCACCAATATCACTGAAGCCTCTACACCGAGATAGTTGAGGATAGATTTCAACAATACGCATTTCGCTTTACAATCACCTTGCTTATTTTGGTAAGTAAGTGCAGGTGCTTGTGGTTTGTGTCCATTCATCTCATCGGCGTTGTACACGTAGTAGATGTTGTTTTGCACGAACTCTATAGCGTATTGCAATTTCTCATCGAGGGTAGCCATACCGTTGAGTTTCTCCACTAAATCGGGAGCGAAATCAGCGGGTTGTGCTTTGAATACCTCTTCGTAAAGCGGATAGATATAGTTAGAAAGTTCTTTCCAAGTACTATCAGTAGCGAAGTCTATAAAAGGGAAGATTTCGCGGTTAGGGTCTACTGGGTTGATGTAGTTTTCTTGTACTATCTCAAATGCTTCTCCTTGTGCTAAGTATTTCACCTGACTTGGGATTACGTTACCCTGCTCGTCGCGGAAAAACACATCTTTATAAGCCACGCGTTTGTCGCGATTGTTGATGAGCTTGAAGTGATATTTACCGTACGCCCAGTAAGTATCAGGGGTTACATATACGTATTTCATAAAGTCCCGACGCAAGAACTCTTTCTCAGTAAATACCTTTTCTTTGGTATCTTCCAAAATGAGGATATCGTCTAAGTGAAGGTCTTTGATAGAGAAGTTCAGTTTTTTAGAACTGCTGATAATACCACGACCGCTTTGCCCTTCGTTGTCCAATACTTTTATAGTAGTATCAGCTGTTTTGTCAATTAGCTGACCGTTGCGATACACACTGATGCGGTGTATACTGAAATACTCATTTTCTTCGAGTATCATATCATACATCGAAGCACGTTCCAAGTTTTCGGGTTGGGTAAGGGTATAAGCCATCAACGTATAGTCAGAGGCACTATTATCGTCTATTTTGCTGTATTTATGTAAGAAATAGCAGTAGTCACGTCCCTCGTCGGTTTGTTCTCGAGAAAAGTCAGTCTCTACTAAAAGTTTTTCCATTTCACTATCTGAAAGGGAATTTGTCCAATCTCCCGCTTCTACAAAGCGGTACAATTCTTTTTCTTCTGTTTGCACTTTTTTAGTTTAGAGTTTAAAATTAAGAGTTATAAGAGTATTTAAGTGGGCACAAAGATACTACTTTTTTATCGTTCAGCCAAAAAAGTTTATGCCTCCTTCATTCCCAAACCGTTATCAATGGCATATGCCATATTTTCAATGATATGCTTGTGTTTGGTTACAAACGGATTGGTAGTATCCCACACGTAACCTGCAAGTACCGAACATATTTTCTTCTTCACGTCTTCATTTCCTGGCTGATGAAAGAAGAGCGTTTGTAGATTGCCAGTATACCATTCTCTTACATAAGAAGTAAACACGTCTATACCACGTTGCATATACTCGGCGTATTCCTTTTGCCAATCTACTTTTTCACCCGCAAGTTCGCGTTTTACCAATTTAGCCGCCAACATCCCCGATTCGGTAGCAAATGCCACTCCTGAGGAGAACACAGGATCTAAGAACTCGGTACTGTTGCCCGTGAGCACAAACCCTTCGCCAAAGAGTTTTTTCACCGAGCAAGAATAACTTTGTATCTTATTGGGCTTGAACAGAAAATCCGAATGTTCAAAGCGTGCTCGGTAGAAGTCAGAACGTTTAATTGCTTTGCGAAGTGCTTCTTCGGTATCTCCCGAAGCCGACAAAGCGTTGATATAGTGCGTAGGCCCTACAATGCCCACGCTGGTATTGCCGTTAGAGAACGGAATTACCCATAGCCATACTTCACGCTCCAATACATCAAATGAAATAAGCGTACCTTCTTCACCCGCAGGACGTACCTTCCCCTCTTTGATATGAGTAAAAATAGACGAGTGGTCGTCTAACTTCGAAGGCGAATTAAGGTCTAACAAGCGAGGCAACACCCTCCCATAACCACTGGCATCAATTACAAATTTAGAGGTGATTTCGCTCACCTCGCCATTAGCATCTTTCACCGTAGTAACCTGATGGTCGGGGAAGAATTGCACATCGGTAACTTCGGTTTCAAAAGTGAGATTTACCCCTTTTCGAATGACCTCTTGTGCCAAAACATTATCGAAATCGGCGCGAGGCACTTGCCACGTCCAATCCCAACCTTTACCGTATTTTTTACCAAAATCAAACTGACACACTTGTTCGCCACGAATAAAACGGGCACCCCATTTCACTTCGTATTTTTGGGCTTCCAAGGCTGGCATAAAACCCGCTTCCTCAAAATGATCCATCACGCGCGGAATAAGGCTCTCGCCTACTACCAAACGCGGGAATTTTGTTTTCTCTACCACGCGCACCTTCACACCGTTGTTCTGCAAATAGGCTGCTGATACACAACCCGAAGGACCTGCGCCAATTACCAATACATCTGTTACTTCTTTTTTCATAGATACTCTTTTTTAAAAGTATGGGGACAAATATACTACTTTTTTTGTAAAACTACGCTTCTTCGTCGTGAATAAAGCGTTTTTTAGCCAAAAGTTCTTCTTCTGTTTCTTGGTAGGCATCATCGGGCACACAGCAATCCACAGGACATACAGCAGCACATTGGGGTTCATCGTGAAAACCAATGCATTCAGTACACTTGTCCGCCACGATAAAGTAAATATCATCACTGATAGCTTTCTGGGGCTCGTCCGCGTCTACTTCCAATCCGCTCGGTAATACCACACGTCCCTTTAAGGTCGTACCATCGCTATAACGCCAATCGTCAGCACCTTCATAAATAGCATTGTTAGGACATTCGGGTTCGCAAGCCCCGCAATTGATACAATCGTCAGTTATTATTATAGCCACTTGAGTTTTATGTTTTTAGTTATGAATTATCAGTTAAAAAGGGTGCAAAGATAATACTTTTATTTCTATTATTCAACAACTACCCATAATCACCTTCTACAAACTCCACTTTTTCTACTATTTTGCAAGCCTTATCCTTCATCATTTCTTCATCATTTCTTCGTCATTTGTTTGTCTTTCCTTCGTTTTTTGTTTATCTGCCCGTGCGGCTCGCACCGTCATTTCTTCGTCATTTGTTCGTCATTTGTTCGTCATTTGTTCGGCTTTTTTTCGTCTTTTGTTCGTCTTTTGTTCGTCTTTTGTTTATTTGCCCGTGTGGCTCACACCTGCTTGTGTGACTCACACCGTCATTAACTTGGTATTATTAGCATTTTTGGCATTATGGTATAAAAAAAGACTGCCAGATATTCTCTAACAGTCCTTTTTACCTTTTACCTTTTACCTTTTATCTTTTACCTATTTACCTGAATCCGACCATTCCACCTTCCGCGACACATACATCACAATAGCCAAAATGGTAAATAAACCTATACTTCCCACTAATAAAGCATAACTTTCCAGCTGAATAATCACGTAAATAAAACCGTAGAGTGCTGCTAATGAAAGTCCTATAAAAGTAGGAAACTTCTTGTTTTTCAGTATAGAAACCGAATACAAACTGATAAGTCCTACCGTCATTACCGACGATATAAAGTAAGCAAACGAGAAGCTACTGTGTTCTGTAATCGATATGAGCAAAGTATAGAACAACACCAATGCCAACCCTATCATTGAGTATTGGAAGATGTGAATCTTTATCTTGCTAATGCTCTGTATTAAAAAGAATATCAAGAAAGTGAGGAATATCACCAAATAACCGTATTTAGTAGCGCGTTCATTCTGCTGATATTGGTCTACGGGAATGATAAAATCTACATCGTAAGTGTATTGCGAAATATTCGGCAAACTCCCAAACGATTGTTGTGCAAACGGACGGTTGATGTGCAATACCTTCCACGAAGCGTTAAACCCATTGCCGTTTATCTGTTTGGTGTAAGGCAAAAAGCTACCTGTAAAGCTAGGGTTAGCCCAGTTAGAGGTAAGGGTACTCTCGGTAGTCTTCCCTATGGGCACAATAGCTATTTTCTTACTACCGTCGTACTGCACCGTAAAACTAAACGAAGGGTTAGCCAAAAACTCCTGATAGTTGATAAAGCCTGTTTCAAGCGATGCCACCTCATTAGCCTTACTATCATTTTCATAGTAATAATCCTCGTCGTCTTTTTGCTCATAGATAGGTTCAAAAGCGTAATCCTTGCCACCTAATTGAATGCTTACCCCATTCTTAATACTTGCGAGGTTAGTAGTGCGAATGAGAATCGTAGCCTTATCCCAACTGATATCTTCGTTAGGAATTCCTTTAGTTGCAAAATTAGGCGCCACATAACTACCCGTAAAGTCCATAGACGCATTAAACACTACTGATTCATAGTTGTTGCGCTTCTTCACCTCAGTCTTTACATTCGAAGTATTTTTCAGTTCCTCGGGGAAGAAATAAGCGTACTGTGTATCAAAAGCGTTTTTGTTCTTGTCGCTGTACACTTTGTAAGGAATTTTAAGGATAGGTCCATAGAAAAAGACCTCGCGCCCCCACTTGCTATCAATCTCATTGATAACCTCCTGCTGACGTTCTTTGCGCTCTCTCACTAAGTTTTGCACTAATAAGAGCGGAATGAGCAATACCAAAGTAAGTGCCCCAATAAGCACCAAACGAAAAGTGTTTGATTGCCATACATTAGATGTTGTTGATGGTTTTTCTGGATACATAATATTTGAATTTACAATTAATAATTAACAATAATAAAAGTACTTTGCATTTCAAAGTATATAACTAAAAAAGAAGACGCTTTTGCGTCACACACTTTGCCAAAGTTTAAAACTTTGGCAAAGTTGATTACATTCTTTTGACATCTTCATTGACTAATCAACTAATTTCCTAATTTCCCAATAATCTTCTCGAGTGCATTCAAATGTTCTTGAAAAGCCTCTTTTCCTTTTTTAGTTACCTTATAACTCGTATTCGTCTTCCTTCCCACAAACGATTTTTCAATAGTGATATACTCTTCAGCTTCCAAGGCACGGGTATGGCTTGCCAGATTGCCGTCGGTTACCCCTAAGAGTTCTTTCAGGGTATTAAAGTCGGCACTGTCATTCACCATCAACACCGACATTATGGCTAAGCGAATGCGGTGGTCAAAAGCCTTATTGATATGTGCTAAAAAAGTCTTCATTTTTATCCGTCCCACCCTATATCAGTGATTTCTTTATTGTCAAAATCTATTTCTAACGAATGGTCAGGGGTGAAAATATCCCCAGCAGATATATGAGCAGCGACTCCTGTACTCCAAACATTCATACGACCTCTATATACCTCTAAAGTATCATACCAATTATCATCAGCTTGAGGTGTATATTCAGTACAATGCTCATTATAATAGCTAAAGAGTGTCTCCTTAGCATCTGAAAGCCACTCTAAGTATTCTTTTATACTATGCAAACAACTTTCTAAAGGAGTATCTTTGTTTACAAAGAATGAAAAATACTCTCCTTCTACCTCTTTGTTAAAAATAACTACTTTTTTCTTTGAGAGTATATACTCGTATTCCGACTTAAAATCTTCTACTTTCTTGAAATCACTAATTTGAAAAGGTTGCTGTTTTTGCTTTGCTCTCAGTTTACGAATATCCTTGATACAAAAAGTGTTGTTATGTGTTTTAGCTTTGTCTGCTAAAACGGAGAACTTGCTTTTCTCCTTATAATTAGTAAGGTCGGCAATACGTGCGAAAGTCTCATAAGCCGAAAGGTGGTATTCCAATAAGGTGTACGTATCAGCGAGGATACGCTCCTCTTCTTTAGTACGTTCTGTTTTGGCTTGCAAATCGTACAACAAGTCGTATAATGCGATAGCTCCTTCGTGAGAGCCTCCTGCTTTGCGAAAAGCATTAGAAGCATCTATATAACGTTTTAAGATTTCGGTCATAGTATCATACTCTATTCTACTCCTTTTGTAGATTGTCCTCCTTCGGGGGTTCGGGGGCTCGTTCGTATTTAAAGTGCATAATGCCTCCATAGAGAACGTGGCATACACCAAAGCCCAATGTCCAAAACAAGAGTCCGTAACCAGGAAAATATACCGCTAATAAGCCTAACACAATCTCGGTAATTCCCAAATAATGTACATCTCCAAAGGTGTATTTACTCACATTCACACACGCCAAACCGTAGAAAATAAGCGTCATTGGCGCAAGCAGTCCGTAGTACCCATTTTTGATGAGCAATACACTGAGTAGCCCACCCGTAAGTAGCGGAATAGCAAAGTTATACAAAGCCCTTTTGGCGGTAGCATTCACAAGACTTTCTCCACTGCGCTTCGCCTTACGCGCCGAAAACAAGTAAGCCGTCACCAATGAGGCTACAAGCACCGCTAATGCAATTGCCATAATAGCTTTAAAGGTACGACTTTCTATAAGCACATAAGGATAATAGATGTAATGATGTTCCAACAACATATATACCCCTGCCGCACCTATCAGGGCATACACACCTGCCAATACCCCCGAAAGTCCGCTAAGCGAAAGAAAAAGGGTAGACTTACGCATCATCTGGCGTATCTCGTGTAGGTCGTTTAAGTATTTATTCTCTTCCATAATGAAGCACTTTGTGGCGCAAAGTAACGGATAATAATAATAACTACCAAATATTTTTATCACAAATCTTTAAAATATTTTAGATGAGTATTGTAAATGAGTGTATTATATATAAATAATCAGTGTTAAAGTCGTGCGACTTTAACACTGATTATGAGAAATAAAAAATAATTTCTTATTCTAATATCCGAAGAGTTCTTCTAATGAGAGCTTCTTAAAGTCTCCTATTTTTTGGAGGTCATCTTTTGAGAGTTTCTTTTCTGAAGCTAAAATCACATAAGTATAAGGTTTTTTAGAGAGGTATTTGTCGTGGAAAGCTTTGATGTCTTTCATTGTAATACCATCTACATTTTGATATACTTGCTTGCGTATATCGTCTTTAAGACCCAATTCTTGTGCGGCTAAATAGCTATAAATAATACCGTCTTGTGTAATGCGCTCGGTTTCTATTTCTTGCTTGATTTGTAGTTTAGCTAATTGAAGATTAGCAGGCAATTCAGGCATTGTATTGAGCAGTTCATTCATTGCTTCAACGGCTTCTTTAAACTTATCAGCTTGTGAACCTACATAGGCAAGCATATAGTATTTATCAGCTTTTTTTCTTGGGGAAGCGTAGAAACCATAGGTGCTATATGCCAAAGCTTTACTTTCGCGAATGGTTTGGAATACCAAAGAACCCATACCGCCACCGAAGTAGTTGTTGAACGCACTAATTACAGTACTTTCAGCTGGATTAAAAGGAACGGTATTGCGTATCCAACGAGTTTCAGCTTGTACCATTTCATAATCGGCAAAGAGCACTTGGTTTTTAGTTTGCTCTACTTGCTTAAACTCTTTTTTAGGAGCTACCTTAGCAAACTTAGCAGGCACTTTATGCAAAGTTTTTAGTTTATTAGTAAGTTCTGAAAGGGTAGCAGGTCCATAATAAATAACAGTTTGCTCAACATTGTTTAGGTTTTTGAGTTTATCTACCAACTCTTTCCCTGTAATAGCCTCAATTTCGGCATCAGAGAAGGTGTAGTTATATTTGTTTTTAGCCCCATACATTGCATAATTTGTTAAAGCTTGCATAATAGCATTTCTATTAGCTTTGGCATCTATACGCGATTTAACTACACGAGCTTTCAAGGCTTTAAGGGCTTCTTCATCTACTTTAATATTGGCAATAAAGTCTTCGTAAAGTTTCACAGCTGCTTCAAAGTTTTCTTGTAAACCTTCTATATTTACAGTAGTGTACTCGTCACTGTTTGAAATTCTAAAGCTTGAAGCTATTTTATAGAATTCTTTGGTAAGCTGTTCAGCTGATTTTTTATCAGTACCCAAAAACTGACTATAATTAGCAGCCATTGCTAATTTCAAATCATTAAGAGTACCTACTTTATAACGGAAAGTAAGACGATACAATTCATTGTCTTTGTTTTGCACGTAAAGTATTTCTGCTTTGCCTAATTTTCCTTTTTGTAGGTCTTTATTATAATCTAAGAAAACAGGCTTTACAGGAGTACTTGGCATCTCGTTCACCATTTTCACAAAAGCTGATTGTTTATCGGCATTAGTCTCAACGGGAGTAATAGCTGGTTTTTCAATCTTCTCTACATTAGGGCGAGTTCCTTTCTCTTTATACACAGCTACGTAGTTATTACCGAGGTATTTATTGGCAAAAGCTACGATATCAGCTTTGGTGAGTTTAGAAAGGTTGTTCACATAAGCTACTTGGTCTTTCCAGTCGAGATTATCAGTAAAAGCTGACATTAGCATATTAGCGCGGTTGCCATAAGACTCAGTCGCTTGAATGGTTTGCTTTTTCAAGTTGTTGATAATAGAAGGAATAAGGTCATCATCAAAGTTACCTTTTTTGAGGTTTTCTATTTCCCCCAACATAAGGTCTTTCACTTGTTCTAACGACTGCCCTTGTAGAGGTTTTCCTGAGAGGTATAATACGCCATAGTCTATAAGCGTATAAGCAAAGGCACTTGCCCCAAGGAGTTTTTGTTTTTTTACAAGGTTCAAGTCAATAAGACCTGCTTTACCATTAGTAAGAATTTCTCCTACTAAATCGGCTAAGAGAGCATCTTTATCTTGGTTACCAGGCAAGCGGAATGCCATCGAAACGCTTTCGGCATCGGGTCCTACTACCTTCTTAATGATAGGTGCTGTAATAGGAGCTTCTTTCTCAAAAGTATATTGAGGCACTGCTTTGGGTTGCATATAGCTAAATGCCTTATCAATTTGAGCGATAACAGTATCAGGGTTGAAATCTCCTGCCAATATTACTGCCATATTGTTGGGCACGTAATAGGTATGGAAGTATTTGCGAATTTCTTTCAGTGAAGGATTTTTCAAATGCTCTACTGTACCGATAGTGGTTTGCAAGCCATAATTGTGCTTCTTGAATAGCTCAGAGAAGAGAGTTTCAAACACCTCGCTATTATCGCTATCCAAAGAGCGGTTTTTCTCTTCGTATACAGCTTCCAATTCAGTATGGAAGATACGAAGTACAGGGTTGCGGAAGCGTTCAGCTTGTACAGTAATGTACTTATTGATAGCATTAGCAGGCACATCGTCAGTATACACTGTTTTTTCAAACGAAGTAAAAGCATTGGTACCTTGTGCACCCATAGCAGTCATCATCTTATCGTACTCATTGGCGATAGCATACTTACTAGCTACTCCTGAAACCGAATCTATCAGTTTATAGATAGCTTTACGTTTAGCAGGGTCTTTGGTGTGATTGTACTCTTCGTAGAGGGCGTCGATTTTGTCGAGTTCTACTTTTTCCTTAGCCCAATCAAGTGAACCGTATTTATCAGTTCCCTTAAAGAGCAAATGCTCTAAATAATGTGCAAGCCCTGTATTAGTTGCAGGGTCAGTTTTACTACCTGCTTTCACAGCTACATAGCACTGAATGCGAGGTTCTTTATTCGTAGGACTCAAAATAACTGTAAGTCCGTTTTTCAAGGTATAAAACCTTGCATTGGTGGGGTCGTGTGTTACATATTTATAAGTGTAACCGCCTCCTTGAGCTTCTTTCCACTCATAGTTTTGAGCGGAAGCACCGAATGTTATAGCTACTGTGAAGAGCCATAAGAATAGATTCCTTTTTAACATATTTGGCGAATTAATATTTAAACTGTGCAAAAGTAGTAATTTAATGCTCAACTACAAAATACTTCTCGATATTTTTTATCTTTCTTATGCAAATGGTGCTAATACCACTTCCAAACCATCTATTTCAGGTGTAATCGGAATTTGGCAACCTAATCTACTATTAGGTTTCACGTAAAAAGCCTCCGAAAGCATTGCTTCTTCTTCTGCTGACATCTCAGGAAGCAACACCTCTTCTTCATTCTGAATATAGCACTGGCAAGAGGCGCACATTGCCATACCACCACAGATGCCTATCTCGCCATCTTGGGCAATTTCATAAGCACGCATTACCTCCATAAGGTTCATATTCATATCAGTAGGGGCTTCTATTTCGTATAGAAGCCCCTCGCGATCGGTTATTTTAAGATGTATCTCGTTCATTTATTTTGCGGGGAAGTACTCTATTCTGCGAACGCGAGCGCAAACGGGCTTGTCGTTCTCAAACATTATAATCTGTGTCCAGTTACCCATTTTATCAAAAGTATAACGGTATTTATAATTGAAATCAGGAGTAGTATAAGCAGTAAGCAAGTTGTGCTCATCATACACTTTGGTCGAGGCTACCCCTTTCCGTGTTTTAATAATCTGCGTCTCTCCAAATTTGTTAAACATATAATTCGTCTCTACGTAAAAGTTAGGGTCATCATTAGCCGTACAAATGGTCTGTATGAGTTGCCCTGCTTTGTTGTATTTGTGCTGGCATACGGTCTCTTGTCCTGCTTGGTTAATATACGTCGCTTTGGTTAAATTCTTATCCTTGTCGTATTGGTTCTCTGTTTTTAAAAACACATTCTTGTTAAGCACTTTTTCCTCTATCTCGCTCACCTTGTTCATATTGTTGTATTTATACGACTTCTCTTTGGTGTACTCCGGACGTATTTTCTGTTCCAATACAAGGTTCTTCTGCTCATATCGTTGAATATCTTTCTCCAATGCCGATACACTAGCTACCTTATTCTTCTCAATGCAGTTACCTAAATCGTCGTATTTATACGTGATAGTGATAAGCCACTCATTGGTCACCCCATCATTCTCATCAATCTTTACCAACTGATTCTTCTCATTGTAAAAATACTGTCGGTTCACCGTCAGTTCTCCGTCTCCCAAGGTAAACACCGACTGACTTTTATTGATTTTTCCCTTCTTGTCATAAAAGAAGCGCATTCCTCCAAAAGGTCGATTTTCAGCATTATAGGTTTTAATTTCAAGATTGCGCCCTCCGTTGTCAAACAGATAAGATATATTAGTTTTAGAATACTTCTTTTCGTCTTTTTCCACCTTCCATTCTTCGGAATAAGGAAAAACGTTATAAGTGTTCCCATCAAAGGTTTTAGTACCTTTCGGACTCGCTTCCAGAAGAAATGAATAATCCTCTACTTTCTTTACTTTCCCTTTCAGTTGTAGGGATTTACTACCCAAAGTATCTATCTGGGCGTGTAGCGAAACACCACCTGCCAATAAGACACTTGCTAATAGTACATTTATGCTCTTCATTTTATATTTAGTTATTAGTATTTTAGAAGCAATTATTCCGAATAGTATTCTTGAACGATTTCCTTTACGATATCCATATCCACTGTATCATATTCACTTTTGTCATAAATAACAGCAAAAAGAATATTTCTTGTTTCATCTTCCTCATTTACATTCACGAGAACTTCGTGGGTGATAACACGCCCTCCTCCTCTTTTCCCCTTATTTTTAGAAGCTATTTCAAGACGTATCTTCTTATATCCTTCTCCTAAATCTGTTCCTAAAAGAGGATTTATCTCTATCTCTGCTTTAAGATTTTCTATATCTCTCTTCAGACTCTTATACTTTTTGCTCAACCTTTTAAGTTCTCTATCAAAAGTAGCAACTGATAAAAATTTACAATTCATTGAGGACTTCATCTAAATCACGCGCTTTCATTTTTCCCTCTCTTACCGCTTTCACTTCTTTCATTCCTTGCAAAAGCATCTTCTTGAATTTTTGTTCTTTAGGTGTGAGCGAACGTTTAGTTTTAGGCAACGCTTCATCATCCTTTGTTTCTGTATACTGTACAAAACTAAGTTTTTTAGCATATTCCACAAAAGCCAATGCTGAAGCACTCGTCTCATTAATAGTTAGTGTTATGGGCATATCCTTTTATTTAATCATTAGTTTTTTTATTTCTTTTACCTTTTACCTCTTATCTCTTACCTCACCTAAATCGCTTTCACCACTGCCTTTTCAGCCTCTTTCCGAGACCCATCAAAACCGTCTATACCCACTACCGTAGTGTATTTTAACACGTATTTTTTATTAGGGTAAATGCGGTTGTACACACTTTGGCACATTAAGGTCGCTTCGTGAAAGCCACAAAGTATTAGTTTCAGTTTCCCTGGGTAAGTATTCACGTCGCCTATGGCGTATACTCCCTCTATACAAGTTTGATAGTCTAAGGCATTGTTCACCTTCACAGCATTTCTTTCAATCTCCACGCCCCACGTAGCAATAGGTCCTAATTTAGGAGTAAGTCCAAACAAAGGTATAAAAGCATCAGCTACAAGAGTTTCTCTTTCGCCCCCTTCCTGCTCCAATACTACCGACTCCAAATGCTTTTCTCCACCTAGTCCCACTACCTCATAAGGCGTTTTTAAGTTGATTTTCCCCGCCTCTTTGAGGGCTCTCACTTTCTCAACCGAATCCAATGCCCCTCGGAACTCATTACGGCGGTGCACTAAGGTAACCGAAGCCGTTGCTACTTTCTCGGCTAAGTAAATACTCCAATCGAGTGCAGAGTCGCCTCCTCCGGCTATCACCACGTGTTTGCCTGCGTAACTCTCGGGGTGTTTCACAAAGTAAGCCACTCCCCTATCTTCGTATTGTTCAAGGTTCGGCAGTTCAGGTTTGCGAGGTTCAAAAGTACCTAATCCTCCTGCAATAGCTACAGCTTTCCCTTTTATTTGGGTGCCTTTATCAGTAGTAACCACAAAAGTATCATCATCATTTTTAGTAAGAGTCATCGCTGTTTCACCAAGCGTAAATTCAGGCTGAAACTGCTTGATTTGCTCCATTAAATTATCCACTAATTCCGAAGCCCCTACACTCGGGTATCCTGGTATATCAAAAATAGGCTTCTTGGGGTACAACTCAGTAAGCTGACCGCCCACCTGAGGGAGCGTATCTATCAAATGACATTTTAACCTAAGCAATCCTGCCTCAAACACAGCAAACAATCCCGTAGGTCCCGCCCCTATAATGATGATATCCGTTTCTTTCATTCATTGTTATTTTGGGTGCAAAATTACTAAAAAAAACTGAAAAGCAAAAAGCAAAACAGCAAAATAAGTATATTTCCCGTATTTCTATTCACCAAAATACCTATTGATTACCAGCATCTTCTTAATACGCCCTTTGCATACTATCCCATAAGGTTCATCTTTTGTCTCTCTGTCCGTATATTGTTCGTCTTTTCATTATATGCCTGTCGTGCTACGACTGCCCGTATAGCTCGCACCTACCTGTGTGCTCACACTGTCTTACCTTTGTTTTTGAGTCGCTACACTCTCTTTTCACAGTATGGACTTTCCCAAAATTTCAGA